>JAUZEM010000270.1 GCA_030839005.1 Actinomycetota bacterium
CGGTCTCCGACCCGGCGGTTTCGTAGAGGCCCTGGAACCCGAAGCCCTCGGGCCGGTCGAAGCGGTAGTAGTACACCTCCTCGAGCGCGGGCTCGCCGTCGCCGCCGTCGTGCTTGTGCGGCGGGAACGAAGACCATTGACCGGGCTCGTTGAACGTCTCGCCGACGAGGAGACGGCGAGCGGGAACCCGGTCGGCGATCACGTCGTGCACGTCGCGTTGCCAGCCGGGCTTGCCTCTTGGGTGCACCACGACATCATCGGGATGCACGAAGGTCGGCGCCGCGGCGCTCGATGTGCTGGAGGGCGCTGCGAGGTTGTAGCCGAGCGTCGCCGCGAGCGCGAGCTCCGCGTCGCTGCTCGCGTCGACGGTGACCGACGAACCGGGCGGGAGATACGCGGCCGACGCGCGCTGCTCGAACACCGAGGTGCGCTTGACGGGTTCGCCGTCGAAGGCCGCGTCGCCCTGGAGCAGCACGAGCGCGGCTTCCTGTCCGGGGAGAGCCGCGACGATCCGGGTCTCGCCCGCCGTGAGCGACACGATCTCGAGGTGAATGTGGGCGCCGCGATACGCGGCGTCGGTCACGGTGCGGTCTCCAGGTAGCGAGTCAGCACGACCGAAGAGATGTCGCTGTGACCCGCGATCTCGAGCTGAGCGAACGCGCTGATCGCTTGCTCGTGGGCCACGAGCGCGGCGAGCGCAGGATCACGCGGGTCGGGTGCCAGCTCGCGCAGTCTCACGAAGTTCGCGAGGAACTGCGGGAGCGCATCGAACAGCGCCTTCACGAAGCCGTCCCAGCTCCCGCCGGCAGAGCCCATCTCTCGGCCCAGGCGCCGGGTCTCGTCCTCGTCGCCGGCGTCGATCCCGGCCGCGTCGACGAGCGGACGCAGCGAGGCGGCGGTACGCGCCTCGATGTGCGCGAGCGTCTGCAACGTGGCGCGGTGGTCGCGCCAGTCGTCGCGGGCGGCCATCTCGGAGAAGATCCCGTCGCCGAACAGCTCCCCCTTGTACGCGTCTAGGAGCAATCGTTCGTAGTGGCTCACTGCCGGACTCCGATCGCGTGCGGGCTGCCGGGCGGCGGCAGCGGATGACGGAAGAGCTTGGCGGCGTTCTCGTGGCTGATCTTCGCGATCTCGTCGTCCGGGAGGCCGCCGAACACGTCGGCGAACACCTGCTGCGTGTCCGGCCAGGTGCCGTCGCCGTGCGGGTAATCGGACTCGAACGTGATGTGGTCGATACCAACGGCATGCCGGGTGCTCAACGTCGACGGGTCGTCGATCGTCGAGAACCAGAAGTTTCGGTGCAGCACTTCGGCCGGGCGGAGCCGGCCGGGGAAGTAGTGGCCGTACCCCGAGCGATCGACGATGTTCTCCAGCCGGTCGTGCAGCATCGCGACCCATCCGATGCCACCCTCGCTCATGATGATCTTCAAGTCGGCATACTCCGCCGGGTACCGCGACCAGAGCCACTCCGCGCACGCGCTGAGCGACAGTTGACCGAACAACGTCGCGCCGAGGGGAACCATCGGCGCGCCGGGCGGCATGTCGGCCACGCCGGTCGACCCGACGTGCAGGCACACAACCGTGCTCGTGTCGGCGCACGCGGCGATGATCGGGTCCCACCACTTCGAAAAGATCGGCTCCATGCCGATGCGATGCGGCATCTCCGGCAGCGTCACCGCGGTGAAACCGCGCGCCGCATTCCGCCGGATCTCCTCCGCGCCGTCGTCGGGATCGGCAAGGAACGTGATGCCCATCGGAACGATCCGGTCGGGGTGCTTCGTGAACCATTCGTCGTGGAACCAGTCGTTCCACGCACGCGTCACCGCGAGACCGAGCTTGGGATCACTACATCGTGAGAAGACCGAACCGCAGAAGCCCGTGATCTGCGACGGAAAGTTGACCGACGCCCAGATGCCGTTGATGTCCATGTCGCGGATGCGCGCGTCGACGTCGTAGCAGCCTGGTCGCATCTCCTCGAAGCGGGTCGGCTCGACCTTCCAGTCTTCGCGCTTGCGCCCGACGACCGCGTTCAGACCCACCTGGAAGAACACCTTGCCGTCGAAGTGCCACACCTCGTGGCCCTCTTCGGTTTCGACGACCTTGGGTGCGAGGTCCTGCAGCTTGGCGGGGAGCCGGCCGTCGAACATGCCGGGCGGCTCGACCAGATGATCGTCGGTGGAGAACAGCGTGTAGCGGATCGGCCGGGGCTCGGGATCGTCTTCGAGGCCGTGCGTCTCGCTCTTGCGCCAGTTGAGCCGGATGGCGGGGCTGACAGCCATAGCGCCAAGGGTACGTGTGTTGGACATGAACGCGAAAGGAGCGCGTCGGGCAATGCCGACGCGCTCCTCGCGGATTGCGCTGTTACTCCTTGACCCACTCGGCGTCGATCGTAAGCTTGATCTTGTCGCCGACGAGCACGCCGCCGGTTTCGAGCGCGACGTTCCAGGACAGACCCCAGTCCTTGCGGTTGATCTCGGTCTCGGCGGTGAAGCCGACTCGAGTGTCGCCCCACGGCGAATCCTGCGAACCGAGGTACTCGCCCTGCAAGGTGACGGGGCGCGTCGAGTCGCGCACGGTGAGCTCGCCCTCGAGCGTGAACTCACCGTCGCCATGGTCGTGGACCCTGGTCGAGCGGAAGGTCACGGTGGGGTACTGCGCGGCGTCGAAGAAGTCGGCCGAGCGAAGGTGCTCGTCACGCTTCGGGTCGCCACTATCGACGGCGGAGACGTCGATCGTCGCCTCGACCGACGACTGCGTCGGGTCTTCGGCGATTTCGAGGTGGCCGGCGGTGACGGGGAAGCGACCGCGGACCTTGGTGACCATGAGATGCCGGGCGCTGAAGGAAACGTGCGAGTGGCTCTGGTCGAGCGCGTACGATCCCGCGGCCGGGGCATTGCGCAGGGACGTGGACGGGGTGGTGGTCATTGGAGGCTCCTTGGTGGTTGTCAGCGCAATCTTTGCTATCGCAATGATATAGTCAATGCTTGCAGACGCAAGAACATTCCCGGGCGACAGGTAGGATTTCGACATGAGCGAGCCCGCCGTGCGGTGGCTCACCGAACCGGAGATGCTGGCCTGGCGGAACCTGGTTCACGCCACGACGGGCCTGCTCGCGATGCTCGACAACGACCTGCGGGCCGAGCACGGCCTGACCTTTGGGGACTACGAGGTCCTGGTCCACCTCTCGGAGGAGCCCGGCCGTGCGATCCGCATGAGCGAGCTCGCCGGCCGGTTGCACCTCTCGCCGAGCGGCATCACCCGGCGGGTCGACGGGCTCGTGAAGAGCGGTCTCGTCGAGCGCCAGCCGTGCCCGAATGACCGTCGGGGCTCGAATGCGGTGCTGACGCCACTCGGGATGAAGACCCTCACCGCGGTCGCGCCCACGCACCTGCGCGGCGTGCGGGAATACTTCATCGATCGGCTCAGTGATCGCCAGCTGGCCCAGCTGGCGGCCGCAATGTCGTCGATCGCCGTCGACGAGCGACGCGCCGAGGGCGGCTGCGACGGCGCCGACGCGGACAACGGGTAGGCGTCGTCGCGGCGGTGAAGGACTGGGCCGAGTCGATCGACGGCGTCGCGGCCGAGACGCATTTCTCGGGCGCGGTGAGAGTCGACCTCGGGGACGACGCGGTGTTCGAACGCGCGTACGGCCTCGCCCAGAGAGCTTGGGATATCCCGAACGCCGTGGACACCCGGTTCGCGATCGCCAGTGGCGGGAAGGGGATGACGGCGTTGACCGTCGTCAGCTTGATCGAAGCCGGACGGCTCGAGCTGACCACGACGGCCCGCTCGGTTCTCGGACGAGATCTCCCCCTGATTGCGGACGACGTGACAGTCGAGCACTTGCTCGCGCACCGGTCGGGGATCGGCGACTATCTCGACGAAGACGGCGATCACGAGATCGAGGATTACGTGATGCCGGTCCCGGTCCACGAGTTGAGGACCACCGAGCAGTACCTCCGAGTGCTCGACGGGTACCCACAAAAGTTCGCACCCGGCGAAAGGTTCTCCTACTGCAACGGCGGCTACGTGGTGTTGGCGTTGATCGCCGAGCGCGTCACGGGCACCTTCTTTCACGAGCTCGTCGAGCAGCACGTGTGCGCACCCGCGGGCATGCCGGACACCGCGTTCCTGCAGTCCGACGAGCTCCCCGCCGGCGCGGCGCTCGGCTACCTCGCGACCGACGGCCTGACGACCAACGGGTTCCACCTCCCGGTACGCGGCAGCGGAGACGGCGGCATCTACTCGACCGCGGCCGATGTGCACGCTTTCTGGAACGCGCTGTTCGGCGGTCGCATCGTGTCGGAGCAGTGGGTGAAGGAGATGGTTCGACCTCGGAGTGACGTGCCGTCGGAGTCGAAGCGGTACGGCCTCGGGTTCTGGCTCCATGCGACGAACGAAACGGTGATGTTGTTGGGCTTCGACGCCGGCGTCTCGTTCCACACCGGGCACGACCCGGTCCGTCGCATTACCTACACCGTGCTGTCGAACACCTCACGCGGCGCCTGGCCGATCGCGGACCACCTCGACGAGCAACTAGCGATTTGACCTCGTGGCCGGATCCTGCTTGTAGAAGTCGCGCATGACCTCGTAGAGCCTCGGCTCGTGATGTTCGAGCGCGACCGGCACGTCGAAGAATGCCTCGGTCGCGACCGCGAAGAACTCGGCGGGGTTGGTCGCGCCGTAGGGCTGGAGCGGCGGACGCTCGATGCCGTCGCGTAGCGCTCCGTACGCCTCGGTGCACACCTCGATCCACCGGTCGACGTCGCCGCGACGTCCCAACGGTGGTGTGCCGTCGAGGAGGTCGTCGAGCATGTCGAGCTTGTGCGCGAATTCGTGGAACACCACGTTGTGCCCGCGCCCCGGATTCCGCGCCGCCTCGCGCGCTTCATCCCACGCGAGCAGCACGGGACCCCGGCGACCGTGCGCTTCGCCGAGCACGGGCACGACACCGTCGGTCACGGTTCCCCGCACCGGACCGGCGTACACCCCGCGCGACTGCATCGCCGTTGGGTACACGATGATCGCGCTGACCTCTCGATATTCATCGACACTCAGGCGAAGCACGAGCAGCGCGGCCTGCACCGCGAGCGTCACGGTGATCTCGTCGTCGAGGGCGAATCCCTGCGCGGCCTCCCAGTGCTTGTGCCGGAGCAGCCAGTCGCTCGTCGCCTCGAGGAGCGTGCGCTCTTCGTCGTCCAGGTCGTGCCATACCGCGACGTGCTCCTCGACGATATCCAGCCACTCGTCGGGCAGTCCTCTCCGCCGGTGCAGCACCGGATGGAGTCGAGCACGTTCACGCGTGGCAATACCAACGGCGACCGGTACCCTCGCGGCATGACCGGCGTCGAGGTGTTCGTGGATCCGAGTTGCCCGTGGGCGTGGATTACCACTCGGTGGATCAAGGAGGTGGCGCCGCAACGTGATCTCGCGGTGACGTGGCGGTCGTACTGCCTCGAGATCCGTGACGATTACGGCGTGGCCCCCACAATGCCGGAGAAGTACCGGGAGACCGCGATCGCGGCCCACGCGCTCTCGCACCGGATGCTGCGGATCTTCGAGGCGGCCCGGGCCCGGGCCGGTGAAGAGGCCGTCGACGCGCTCCTTACCGAGTGGGGCCGCGTGTTCTTCGTCGAGGGAACGGCACGCGACGACGGGCTTCTCTCGGAGTGTCTGGCCGCGTGTGGCCTCGATCTCGATCTCCTCGACGCGGCCGATGACGAGAAGTGGGACGCCCCGATTCTCGAGGCCATGCAGGTCGCCTACGCGTTCGGAGGGCCGAAGACCCAGACGCCGACGATCGTCGTGCGGGCCGATCCGCCGCACGGCTTCAAGGGTCCCGTGATGGCGCCGGCCCCGACCGGCGCAGGCGCGCTCCGGTTATGGGACGCGATCCAGGTGCTCTCCCGGGAACCCGGATTCTTCGAGATCACGCGACCCCGTGCCAACCCACCGCGGCCGCCCGCACTCGGCTGACTTTTCT
>JAUZEM010000279.1 GCA_030839005.1 Actinomycetota bacterium
CTGCCCGCAGCCAGCGCGGGCCGGACCGCGCGCGCCCGGGACAGATCGATGACCACGTTCCTCACGATGGCGAACAGCCACGTGCGCAGCGAGCCCAGTGCGTCGTCGAAGCGGTTCGCCGCCTGCCAGGCGCGGACGAACGTCTCCTGAACCGCCTCCTCGGCCAACCCGCGATCGCCGAGCGAGCGCAGCGCGAACCGGTACAGCTCGGGCCCGTGCGCGGCATACACGGCCCGCACACCTTCGTCGTTCGCCAGCACGGGGCGCGTTTCGGCCATCACTGCGAGAATACGGCGGCAGAGATGAGCGAGTTCATCGAACCCGCCGGGCCCGCCCTCCGTATTGTGGAGGTCCGCAAGCCCGAAGAAGTTGCCAGGGGGATGCATGCGCCAGTTCCGTGTCCGCGCGCTCGTGACGCTCGCCATCGCCGCATTTGCACTTGCCGCGTGCGGGAGCAGCAGCAAGAGCTCCTCGTCCACCGGCTCGACCACGATCGCGCCGACCACCACGGTCGCGCCGACCACGACCGTCGCGCCGACGAGCACGACTGCGGCGCCGGCGGCCGACACCACCGTCAAGGTGGCGACGACGAAGCTCGGCATGGTGCTCGTCGATGACAAGGGGCTGACGTTGTACCGGTTCGACAACGACACGACGCCCGGCGCGAGCACCTGCGGGGCAGGAGTATGCGCCACAACGTGGCCGGCGGCGACCGTGACCGGCACCCCGACGGCGGGCGCCGGCATCGACGCGTCGAAGCTGACGACCTTCATGCGCGCGGATGGCAGCACCCAACTCCAGATCGCCGGGCATCCGCTCTACCGTTTCGCGGGCGACACCAAGGCCGGCGACACGAACGGGCAGGGCATCCTGAACAAGTGGTACGCGGCGGGCCCCGACGGCAACAAGGTGTCCTGATCGTCGTACTCAGACGACGCTCTCACCGGCTTCGACTCGGGGCCGCAGCAGCGACGCCAACCTCCCGCGATGCGCCGACGCATCGCCGAAGGAGAGCTGGTCGAGCTGCGCCCGCTTCAAGAAGAAATGCAGGTCGTGCTCCCAGGTGAACCCGATGCCGCCGTGCACTTGCAAGGCCGAGGCCATCACCCGCTTCGACGCGTCGCCGCACCAGATCTTCGCGGTCGACGCCGCGACGGACGCCTCGGCGTCGCCGACACCGATGCACCACGCCGCCCAGTAGACCGTCGATCGCATGCCCTCGACGTCGACCAGCATGTCGGCGCAGCGATGCTTCACGGCCTGGAACGACCCGATCGGCCGCCCGAACTGCACGCGGTCCTTGGCATACTCGACCGCCAGGTCGAGGGCGCGTGAAGCGCTCCCGAGCAGATCGGCGCTCGTGAACGTCGCGCCGCGATCGAGCAGCCGCGTCCGCGCCTCGGTGCCGCCGAGCCGGCGCGCCCTCGACGCATCGAAATGCAGCCAGCCCAGCTCGCGGGTGAGATCCATCGCGGGCTCGCGTCGGGGACGCTCGGTCAACTCCGTCGCGTAGACGCCGTCGTCGGCGACGACGATGGCGACATCGGCCGAGGGCGCGTACGGCACGGGTGCGTCCGCGTCCCACGCGACACAGGCGATCGCGTCTCCCGTCAGCAGCAGTCCCACCCACGCGTCGTCTCCGGCGCCGGCGAAGGCGTCGAGCGCGAGCACTGTCGGAACGAACGGGGCCGGCGCGGCGTGCCGGCCGAGCTCCTCGACCAGTACCGCAACCTCGACCGAACCGAGCCCGAGGCCGCCGCCGGATTCGTCCACCTCGACGCCGAGCCAACCCTGATCGACCATCGCGCGCCAGAGCGCGCGATCGAACGGGGCATCGGTCGTGGTGTGGGCGCGGACGCGCGCGGGCGAGGCGAGGTCGTCGAGGAGCTCACTCGCGCCCGCACGCAAGGCGAGCTGATCCTCGGTGAGGTCGAAGTCCATGGCGGCTCGAGTCTCGCAGGCGGTCTCACGACGGCGTCAACCTGGAGCTCGGCTCCGGGCGCCGAACTACCGATGCCGCAGGAATCGGTAGATTGCACGACGACCCCGATGAAGGAGCCTCGGATGTCGGAAGCACCGGCCAAGCTGCTGTGGAACGGCAAGGAGATCGAGCTCCCCGTGGTGCGCGGCACCGAGAACGAGTATGCCATCGACATCTCCAAGCTGCGGGCGCAGACGGGCCTCATCACGCTCGACTACGGATACGTCAACACCGGCTCGACAGAGTCGGCGATCACGTTCGTCGACGGCGACGCCGGCATCCTGCGCTACCGCGGGTACGACATCGACGACCTCGCGGAGCAGGAGCACCCGTCGTTCCTCGAGACCGCGTGGCTGTTGATCTACGGCGAGCTCCCGACCGCCACCGAGCGGGCCGAATTCAGTCGTCAGATCCGGCTGCACACGCTCGTCCACGAGGATGTGAAGCGCTTCTACTACGGCTTCCCGAAGGACGCGCACCCGATGGCGACGACCGCCTCCGTGGTGAACGCGCTCGCCACCTTCTACCAGGACTCCGAAGACCCGCACGATCCCGAGCAGGTGCAGCTCTCGATCGTGCGACTGATGGCGAAGCTTCCGACGGTCGCGGCCTACTCGTACAAGCAGTCGATCGGGCAGCCGTTCCTCTACCCCGACAACTCACTGGACCTGATCGAGAACTTCATCCGCATGATGTTCGCGGTACCGTCCGAGCCGTTCGAGGTGTCGCAGACGGTCGTGCATGCGCTGAAGCAGCTGCTGATCCTGCACGCCGACCACGAGCAGAACTGCTCCACCTCGACGGTGCGGATCGTCGGCTCCGCCGAGGCGAACCTGTACGCGTCGATCGCGGCCGGGGTCGACGCGCTGTGGGGCCCGTTGCACGGTGGCGCCAACCAGGCGTGCGTGGAGATGCTCGAGGGCATCCGCGACAACGGCGGTGACGTGCGCGAAGCGGTACGGCGCGCGAAGGACCCGCACGACGACTTCCGTCTCTCGGGCTTCGGCCACCGCGTGTACAAGAACTACGACCCCCGCGCCAGGATCTTGAAGTCGACCGCGGACCGCGTGCTCACCGAGCTGAAATCCAACGACGTGCTCTTCGACATCGCGCTCGAGCTCGAGGAGGTCGCGCTCACCGACGACTACTTCATCGAGAAGAAGCTGTATCCGAACGTCGACTTCTACTCCGGGCTCATCTATCGAGCGATGGGCTTCCCCACCGACATGTTCCCCGTGCTCTTCGCGATCGGTCGCCTTCCCGGTTGGATCGCGCACTGGTGGGAGGGCAACGAGAACCCCAAGACCAAGATCGGTCGCCCGCGGCAGATCTACACCGGGCCGGTCGAGCGCAAGTACGTACCCATCGATCAGCGCGTCTGACCTAAGGTCCGCGCGCCCATGGATCTGCGCGCAACTCCTGCCGAAGCCGCACTGCGCGACGAAGTACGCGACTGGCTGCGCACGAACCTCCCCTGGGAGTACGGCAAGGGCTTGCCGCCGCGTTTCGACGACCTGGCCGAAGAGGTTGCGTTCGGTCGCGGGTGGCAGGCGAAGCTCGCGAGCGGCCGGCTCGTCGGCGTCGCGTGGCCCCGGGAGTACGGCGGTCGAGGTGGCGGCCCGGTCGAGCACTACATCGTGACCGAGGAGCTCGCGCGCGCCCGCGCTCCGGAGCTCGTCGGCCGCATCGGCGTGAACCTCGTCGGGCCCACGCTGCTCGCGCACGGCACCCCGGAGCAAAAGACGCGGTGGCTGCCGCGCATCCTCGACGCATCCGAGATCTGGTGCCAGCTGTTCAGCGAACCCGGCGCAGGGAGCGACCTCACCTCGCTGACGACGCGTGCCACGAAGGTCGATGGCGGATTCGTCGTGAACGGCCAGAAGGTGTGGACGAGCTACGCCCAGTTCGCCGACTGGGGATGGTGCCTGGCCCGGACCGATCCCGACGCGCCGAAGAGCAAGGGCATCTCCGCGCTCGCGATCGACATGCACGCGCCGGGAGTCGAGGTGCGTCCGTTGCGCCAGATCACCGACGAGTCCGAGTTCAACGAGGTCTTCCTCTCCGACGTGTTCGTCGCCGACGACCAGCTGGTCGGACCGATCCACGAAGGATGGCGCGTGGCGAACTCGACGCTGACGCACGAACGAGGAGTCAACCCGCGCCAGCTCGTCGCCCACGCGCAGCTGCTCGACGAGCTGTGGCGGCTCGGCATCGAGCGCGACGCGCTCGACGATCCGCGGCTCGCGGGCCGGCTCGCCCAGGCGTTCGTCGAAGTCCGTATCTTTCAGTTGCACAACTGGCGATCGATCTCGCGCACCGCGAAGGGCGCGGAGCCCGGGCCCGTCGGCAGCATCAACAAGCTGTGGTGGAGCGAGATGAGCAAGCGCCTGCACGACACCGCGATGGCGGTCGTCGGACCCGCGCAACCCCTCTGGCGGGGCGCCGATGGCAATCCCGGCGACGGGGCCTGGCAGCGCTCCTGGCTCTACTACCAGGCGAGCTCGATCTGGGCCGGCACCAACGAGATCCAACGGACCGTGATCGGCGAGCGCACGCTCGGCCTGCCCCGTGAGAAGGTTTGAGCCATGTTGAACCGCGCGCACCCCCCGGGCCGTATTCGTTGCATGCAACGACGCGTCCTCACCTTCATCGCCCTCGCGGCACTCGCCTTCGGCCTTGCCGCCTGCGGGAGCAGCAGCAAGAGCACGACGCCCGCGACGACGAGCTCGGGTGCGGCCCAGATCACGATCGATTCCCAGTTCACCTTCCACGTGACACCGGTGAAGGCCGGATCGACGGTGACGGTGAAGAACGACGCCTCCGTGACGCACACCGTCACCCAGGACGGCGGCGGCTTCAACGTGACCATCGACGGTGGAAAGACGGCGACGTTCACCGCGCCCGCGGCCGGCACGTACAAGTTCCATTGCAACATCCACACCTTCATGAAGGGCACGCTGACCGTCACCTGACGCGCCGACGAGAAGACCTCGCGCCGTGCGCTTGTAACGCGCTGGTGACGGGTCGGGAGCACGATCGGGCGCCTGACCCGGGTCCCCGGGCGGTCCGGCCCGCGTCCCGCCAACATTGCGAGTCGCTCACCCAGAAAGAGCTCGCATGCGACACGCGCGTCGGCTGCCGGTGTCCGTCATCGCCGTGGCCGCGTTCGTCGTCGGCTTCATGCCCGCGGCAGTCGCTCCGGGCGCCGCGGCCGTCGTCACGGCGAGCACAGCACCCGGCGACTTGACCGACGACTCCGTGGACGCGCAGGCCGAGGCGTCGAGCGACGGTTACTGGATGGTCGCGAGGGACGGTGGGATCTTCTCGTTCGGAAGCGCCGCGTTCCACGGCTCGACCGGAGCCATGACCTTGAACCGCCCGATCGTCGGCATGGCCTCCACCCCGTCCGGCAACGGCTACTGGATCGTCGCGTCCGACGGCGG
>JAUZEM010000442.1 GCA_030839005.1 Actinomycetota bacterium
CAACGCACACGAATGGGTTCCTCCCGCGCTGATCGCGACCGCGGTGGTCAAGCCGGTGACGACGACCGGTGTCGACGCGTTGGTGGTGGTGCCGTTACCCAATTGACCCGAAGCGTTGCTGCCCCAACATTTCGCGGTGCCGTTGGCCAGCAACGCGCACGAATGAGTGCCGCCCGCGGCGATCGCAGGTGTCACCGTCCGGGCACCCGCACGGTGTGCGACTGCACTGGCCGGCACCGTCTGCGACACCAGCCCGGCCGCAATCAGCAACAACGCAAAGCCGACACGCCTCATTACCGGCGCCCGCGCGCGGCACGTGACCTGCGAAGGGTCGCGCCCCTGAGGTGTCCGACGTGCAACACGAAACGCATTCCTTCACGACCACCCGACTTGCTTTCCCCGCTGTGGCGATCCCCGAACGCGTAGCCGACCTCGGCCACTCGCAGGCCTTCCGTGCGCACTGCGATCTCGAGCAGGATCTTGAAGCCGCTCGGCCTGAGTGCGTTCTCGTCGACGGCGTTGCGATCGACGAGGAAGAAGCCGCTCATCGGATCCGTGATCTTGCGGAGCCGACGCGGAAATAGCAGCTTCGCCGAGGCCGAAGCCGCTCTCGAGACGAGTACGCGAGACCGAGAGGACAGACCCGCCGAATCGCCGGTTGTGCAGTAACGGCTCGCGACCACGAGGCTCGCATCTTGGGCCTTCGCGGTGTCGAGGAGCGACTGCACGAGCTCGGGAGGATGTTGGAGATCGGCGTCCATGACGCAGACCCAAGGTGCGCGAGCGGCGCGGAAGCCTTCGACGACGCCGCCGCCGAGTCCGCCTCGGCGGGCGCCGGCCGGGCGATGGAGCATGCGTACCGTGAGGCCCGGCGCGAGGTTCTCGGCGAACTTCTCGGCCATCGTCGCGATGACCGTCGGTGTTTCGTCGTCGCTGTCATCGACGAAAAGGACCTCGGTCGGAACACCCCGTTGCGCGGTCGCGATCCGCGCGATGAGCGGTCGGATGTTTCCCACCTCGTTGCGAGTCGGGACGATCAGCGAAACCTGCGGCGCGCCGACCGAAGCACCCTGCAATGCTCCCGACCAACGCGGTTCGTGATCGGGCACCGCTGTGAGTGGCGGAGAAGCTTCCGCGTTTACCCGCGCTTCCATGTGTCGCATGGACAAGGCAACCCCTCCGGCCCCAGTGCGCCGGGCGACTCGCGCCCGGCGTCAGCCCCTAACTCCCGTGACAAAGCTACGCGCCCGGTCACGGAAAGTCAAAGATTTGGTCACTCAGGGTGCACGTTGACTCGCCCTCAACGATTTCACGCACAGTAGGCGATGCATCACGAACTGCGCGCGAACGGGACGACTGCTCCGAGCGAGTCGCGCCGTGTACCGAACGAGCTATTCGCCCGAACCCGAAGGCGGACCCGCCGGCGCCGACTTGCGGCGCATGAGCTTCCGAGCGGCCGCGCGGACCTTGTTCTCGATCGGCTCACCTCTCGCGGCGCGATCGGTCATCGCGTCCGTATGCGCCTTGATCAGGAATTCCGGCGACGATCCACTCTCCGGCAGGCCCTGTCGTTCACGTATCTCGGCCAGGCCGTCGTAATGCTGGGTGGCCCAGTAGAGGTTGATCCGGCAGGAGACGCAGTTCCACTCGTCGTCGGAGTTCTCTGCACCGCAACGCGGGCATTTCATCTTCGCCCTCCTTCTCCCTCGGACTCGCTACCTCGGTCTCGCCGGGAGCGACGACTGGTCGAAGGTCCGTCAGCTATCCAGCGTACGGTACCAAGAGCCCGTGAGGCGGACGCCCTCGTGCAGGCTCACCTGAGGGACGTAGCCGAGTTCCTTGCGCGCTTTGTCGATGGCATGCCGATTGCTGGTGCCGAAGACGTTCACGCCGAGCCGGGTCAGGAGGGGCTGGCGTTGCGAGCGTGTGAGCGCCGAAAGCCGCTCGAATGCGTAGCCCGCGGCGTAGAGCGCGCGGTAGGGAACATGGAGGCGGGGCGCTTTGGCGCCGATCTCGGCTGCGATCGCGCGCAGGAATTCCTGCTGCGTGAGCGGCGCGTCATTGGTGATGTTGAATGCCTGCCCGAGTGCGTTCTCGTGGTCGAGGCCCAAGAGCAAGCCCTGCACGATGTCGGTCACGTAGACGAGTGGGAGCGCGTTGTCGCCCCGGCCGATGATGATCGACCGCCCGGCGCGGAGGCGGTCGGCGATCCGGGCAAAGTGCAGGCGATCCCCGGGGCCGAAGAAGGTTCCAGGTCGGATGATGACCGCCGGCAACCCCTCCTCGGCGATCATCCTCTGCACCAGCCTGTCCCCTTCGGCCTTGCTGATCGCGTAGGGCTCGGAGAAGGGCGCCAGTGGGCGGTCCTCCCGGCAGGGTTCGCCTTGATCCATTCCGTACACCGTCCAAGAGCTGACGTGGACGATGCGCGTGACCGCCTGCGCAACCGCGGCGCGGCAGACGTTCTCGGTCCCGGTCGCGTTGACGGCGAGATAGTCCTCGAGTGGCCGCCAGACACCGATCATGCCCGCGAGGTGAAGGACCGCATCCGCGCCGTCCATCGGTGTCGCCAATGTTTCTCGACGGCAGATATCGCCCCGGTGCACCTCGACACCGCGCTCGTCGAACCAGGACATGTCCTCGCCGGGCAGCGCGAGCACTCGTACCCGGTCACCGCGGTCGAGAAGGGCCTGCACGAGGTGGTGCCCGAGGAGGCCACCGCCGCCCGTAACGAGGATCTCCACCGTTTTTGCTACTCCACCGGCGACCAGTGGCGCCATCGATGAGCGAAGTCCGCGAGATTAGGCAAGAACTGTTCCAACCGAGCAATCGCAGAGTGTCTGCGAGGGATGATGACTTCCCGCCGAGGTCGACGTATGAGTTCGCAGATTGCCTCTGCCACAATGCGCGGTTCGGGGAGGCGGCCCTCTACGTGTCGGGTCATTTCCGTGCGAATGTTGCCGGGCGAAACGAGCGAGACGGAAACCCCGCTTCCAGCCAGTTGTCGCCTTAAGGCGAGCGAGAATCCGCGCAGGCCGTACTTGGTCGCCGAATAAACCGGTTCCATCGCCACCTGTCCTGACAGCGACCCGACGGAAACGATCGCCCCGTGCCGTCGTTCGAGCATGCCGGGAAGTACGGCGCGGGTGAGCAACATTGCGCCGAGCAGGTTCACCTCGACCAATCTGACGAGCTCGTCCGGCGCGGTTTCTGCGAGAGGCCGGAACCAATTGGCGCCCGCATTGTTGACCAACACATCCACGCGTCCGAATGCGGCTTCCGAGCCCTCCAAGAGGCGCGACAGCTGCGTCGAGTCAGTCACGTCGGTTGGTATCGACACGGCTTCTCCGCCGGCCGCCTTGACGGCGTGTTCCTGTTTCCGCAACTCGTCGGCACGCCGCGCCGCGAGAACGACGCGCGCTCCGCGCCGTGCGAGCTCGCGCGCCGTTGCCGCGCCGATTCCCGAGCTGGCACCGGTCACGATTGCGACTTCGTTCTCCAAGTCGGCCATGACGTCAGGCTCCGGCGGTCGGCTGTGTGGGCGCGGGCCCGGTGCGGGACACCGTGCGTCGCCCCGCGCTCGCAGTTTGATGCCATGAGGCCGTGAGCCGGACGCCCTCGCGCAGCGTTACCCGCGGGGCATATCCGAGTTCCCGGCGTGCTTTGTCGATGCGGAAGCGGACGTCGCTGGCAAGGAACGCCACACCGAGCCGGGTGATGGGTGGTCGGTGCGACCCGCCTCTCGCGTTGGCGAGGCGCTCGGCTGCGTACGCGGCGGCGTAGAGGGCGCGGTAGGGGACGTGCAGGCGGGGCGCTTTGGCGCCGATCTCGGCGGCGATCGCGCGCAGGAATTCCTGCTGTGTGAGCGGCGAGTCGTTGGTGATGTTGAATGCCTGCCCGAGCGCGTTCTCGTGATCAAGGGCGAGGAGCAAGCCCTGCACGATGTCGGTGACGTAGACGAGTGGGATCGCATTGTCGCCCCGGCCGATGATGATCGACCGCCCGGCGCGGAGGCGGTCGGCCGTCTGGGCGAAATGCAGTTGATCTCCGGGTCCGAAAATCTGATCGGGTCGGATGATGACGGCCGGGAGCCCCTCCTCGGCGATCATCCGCTGGACCAGCTGGTCTCCCTCGGCCTTGCTCTTGGGATAAGGATCGTCGAAGGGCGACAGGGGGAAGTCTTCATCGACGGGGCGGTCCCATGCCATGCCGTAGACGCTCGAAGAGCTCATGTACACGAGACGACGAACGCCGGCCGCCAACGCCGCCCGGCACACGTGCTCGGTGCCTCCGACGTTGACCGCGAGATAGTCGCGTAGCGGCCGCCAGACATGCATCATGGCGGCGAGGTGGACGACCGCGTCGACACCATGCATGGGCGTCGCCAATGTCTCCGGACGACAAATATCTCCCCGGTGGACGGCTACCCCGCGCTGCTCGAGCCCGGATGCGTCCTCGCCGGGCAGCGCGAGTACCCGCACGCGTTCGCCACGGCCGAGTAGCGCGTCGACAACGTGGTGCCCGACGAATCCGTTGCCTCCTGTGACGAGTACCTCCACGTCACCCGTTCCTCATCTGCCCGCGGTGGACATGTAGTTGGTGCGGTACCACTCGACGCTGCGTCGTACGCCTTCGGCCAGCGGAACCTGTGGTGAGAAGCCCAGCTCCCGCCGGGCCCGCTCGATGCTGAATCGGTTCTCGCCGCCGAGCAACTGAACGCCGAAGCGCATCAGAGGCGGTGGCTGCCGCCGGCGAGCCATCCGAGATCCGATTTCCAGGCCCGCTCCCAGCATGACGCCTAGGCGGTAGGGAATCCGCCATCTGGGCGCGGCCACACCCATCTCGCGCGCAATTGCCGACAGGTAGTCGCGTTGGGTGACGACCTCGTCGTTGACCAGGAGATAGGACCGGCCCTCCGCGCCATCGGCTTCAGCCGCCCGCAGAACGCCGTGCGCCACGTCGGTGACGTAGATCAGCGGCACATGATTCTCGCCGGAACCGATGACGATCATCCGACCGTCTCTGAGCTTCGTCGCGAAGCGGGCGAAGCTGGCGACATCACCGGGGCCGTAGATCCATCCGGGCCGCACGATTGTCACCGGTGCTCCGTCGTTCATGATCAGTTTCTGCAACAGCCGTTCGCCGGCGACCTTCGAGCGACTGTACGGGTTTGGTTCCACTCGGAAAGGCGCTGTCTCGTCGGCCGCGCCGCGGACGTCATTTCCGTGAACGGTGATCGAACTGACATGGACGACACGGCGAACGCCCGCCGCCGACGCGACGTGCACCAACGTCTCGAGCGCGCGGACATTCGTGCTGTTGTACTCGTCTTCGACGCCCCACGGACCTGTGCGGGCTGCGCAGTGCAGCACACAGTCCATGCCCTCTATCGCCGCTTCGAGCGCGGCCGTATCTCTGACGTCGCCCGAGCGCACGTCGACGGCGGTGCCCGCGAACCTGTCGGTGCTTTCGCCCGGTTGGACGAACGCACGCGGTCGCTCGCCTCGTTCCAGGAGCAGCTCGACGACGTGGCTCCCGAGCAGCCCCGTCGCACCCGTCACCAAGGCCTTCATGCGTCTCCCATCGACTCGGCTCGCGACGGCAATCTCAATGTCGCTCGAAGGTCGAGTCCGGTCGTCTTGACGCAGACGAGGGCGCTTACCGTCATCAAGACACCCGTCCACGGATGCGAGAAGAGAAACATCGCTCCTACCGCCGACCGACTGACACCGAACAAGCCGGAGAAGATCAGTAGGCCGACCAACTCGTTACTACCGAGATGAGCAGGCGGTGTCGGCAAAATATAGGCGAGGTTGTAGAACGTGTATCCAAAGAGTACGACCGGCAACCCGACGGACACACCGACGGCGCGGAACGCCAGGTAGCAGAAAAGCGCGTCGAGCGTGACCGCCACGAGTGTATGTGCGGCCGCGACGAGCAGCAGGCGTGGTTGGCGAAACAATGCGAGCACCGTGTCGACGAACCGCACCACGAACTGTTCGACATGGCTCGAGACGCGCTTCGGAAGGATCGCCTTCACAAACCGGGAAAGTAGAACGAGGGTGCGATCCCGCTGCCAGGTCGCGAACGCGAGCGTCGTGGCGCCCAACCCGAGAAGGAGCAGCGCGAAAATCAGTAACAGCCACAGGGCCCCGCTCAATCGCAGCCCGGCCATGGGGACGAATGCCAACAGAATTACTGCCGGCAGGAGATCCATCGTTTTGTCCATCGTCACCGTGGCGAGCGATCGGCTCACGGGGATGCCGTTCGTGCGTCGTAGGATCAGGCTCTTCGCGAGCTCACCGCCCTGAATGGGGAGCGCCCAATTGAGAAAAGTTGCGACGAAGTAGATTCCGATGACGCGCGGGACCGTGATCTTGTCGGGAGCGAGGAACAGCCGCCACCGCAGCGCTCGGACGGCGTATGCGCTGAGAAATACCACCCCACAGAGCAGTGCAATAGCGACGTTGAGATGTTGTACGCGTCGCCATGCCGAATGAAAATCAATCAACTGCACGAATATCACGGCGAACAGCGTCCCGACGCCGAGGCCGATCGCCATCCGAATCGCGAGGGTGCGTCCTCTGGACGTTCCCACAATCGGAGCAGGAGGGACCTTACTGTCGAGCGTCATGCCGGAAGATAGCCATGCTCGCGATACCAGGCGCTGCTGTTTGCGATTCCGGTCGGCAGGTCGGTTTGCGCGGCGAAATGAAGGAGGCGTTCGGCCTTCGCTACGCAGTAGACGCGACTGTGGGTCAGGAATTCGAGTCGATTCGTCGTGAGCGGAGCTGCGTGCCGGACGCGCGCGGGCAACGCGTCGCCGAACGCTGCTGCGAGCCGAGCCACGGGGAGCGGAATACGACCTCGCGGCACGGTGGTGCCGCCCGACTCCGCGATGGCCGTGGCGAGCCGTTCCAGCGAAACATGTTCAGGCCCCGCGAAGTGGAAACTCTCTCCGACCGCTGCAGCACCGACGCCGCAACGGACGAACGCCTCGGTCATGTCGTCGATGTAGATCGGATGCAGCCAGACGGTCTGCCCGCCGATCGGGCGGAAGCGACGTCGCAGCACGGTCCGGAAGAAGCCGACCAGATGGAGATCGCCCGGGCCGTAGACGAGTCCAGGTCGCGCGATGACGGCCGGAAAGCCTTCCCGGCTCGCGGCCGAGACCGCCAGCTCGGCATCGGCCTTGGTCTCCTCGTAGATGTTCGTGGGACGCATCGGCGTGGTCTCGTCCGCGGGTTGGTCGCCGGTAGTTCCGAGGACCCCGGTCGTGCTGCAGTGCACGAACCGTTCGAGTGGTATGTGCCGTCGACAGCACTTGATCAGCCGCATTGTTCCCTCGACGTGGGTCTTGCGGTATTCATCGGCAGGCTCGCCGGGTTCGAGCAGCTTTCCGGCAACGTGGTAGACGACCGTGACGCCGTCGAGCGCGGCGCCCACTGCGACCTCGTCGTCCAAGTCGCCGACGACGACTTCCACGCCCTGTCGGGTGAGCTCCGTCGCCTTCGGCTGCGAGCGAACGAGCGCGCGTACGCGGACGCCTTCGAGAAGGAGTCGGCGAACGAGGGATCCCCCGAGGAAGCCGGTCGCCCCCGTGACGAGGACTAGGCCACGACGTAGATTCTCGATGTCACCGTCGGAGCTCACCCGCCCGAGGGGGTCTTTCGGCGAGGCCGCCGATCACGCTTTCCGAGGAACGCGACGGCGCGTGAGTGTCCCACCTCGCGGGCGACCTTCATGACCGTGGGCCCGTGGGTGAGCATGTTGGTATACGCCGCATTGGCCAAGGGGCAGTGGCACTCGCCGGCCTTGATGCTCCGCCGCAACTCCTTGGCTTTCCCGGTCTTCCAGACCTCGCCGAAGTCGTAGCTGTGCTCGCGTAGGTTTCCCATCGACTCCGCGCGGACGCAGCAGGTCCAGACGTCGCCGTTCGGAGCAATCTGAGCCGAGGCGACGCCGGCCATGCACGGAATGACCTGCCGCTGCTCACGCAGCGTACGTTTGACCAGCTCGTAGTACTGGCGGCGGAAGGCCTGTGTCACTTCGGCTACCGGCGTCAGTTGGTTGTCGCGCAGGCTCTCGAGCAACGCGTCGATTGCGACCGTATAGGCCTCGACCGTCGGTGTGATGCCCAAGCCGACCGTATCGAGCTCGACCCGTTCCTCCGCGATCTCGGTAATGAAGGAGTCGGGTTTCAATTCTCGCTGTACGAACTCACACAGCTCGGGAAGCGAGTCGACGTTGTAGCTGGATATGACGGTGTGAATACCAAGGGTCAGGTTCTTATAGTCCCTCTGAAGGTCCTTCAGCTGGCCGTACGTGCTCATCGCACGCGACCAGTTGTTGCGGACTCCCCGGATCTCATCGTGCTTCTCACCGATACCGTCGATGGAAAGGTTGATGATGAGCTCGGATTTCGGAACGAACTGCAGGATGCGCTCGATGCGCGGCGGGATGACCTTGTCGAGTATCCCATTCGTCGGAATATTGATGATTCCGGGTTTGCAATGATCGTACGCGCTCTTCACCATCTCCGGCAGGTCTTCGCGCAAGGTCGGTTCGCCGCCGCTGAACGTGAACCAATATGGAGCGTCACCGAGCGATTGGAACACGAGGTCCCACTCGTCGAGGCGTAGGTCATCGTTCGGAAGGAGCCAGACGTTGCAGGTCTTGCAGCGAGAGTTGCAGTGGTAGCTGGTGCTCACGGTGATGTTCGCCGGTAGCGCGAAAATGTGGCCAGTGGTGTACGACGCTTTGAGAGCCGGGATCTCGGCCAGGACTTTTGTCATACCCATGGCTAGTTGAATCTCCGAGTCGGTGCGTCCGGGCGTCGAAGCCGCGGCAGGATTCTGTGCCGTCGGCCCGGCGAAGCCGCTCCGCGCGACCTGACCGCTCCGCGCGACCTGAGGCGACGGACGATCACCACCGGCAGGATGCCGGAGACCGCGCAATTGTAGCAAGACTTTGCCCGGCGGTGAACCTCTTCGTGAGGGTTCTGAGGGTCCAGGACGATCGTGCGCTCTTCGCTCTGGGAGCACGTGCATGCGGCGCGCGCGACCACTTTACGAGCACCTCGCTGGAGCAAGGACGCCGTTGTGTAGAGGCTTCGCCGGCGGCGCTCCTCGGCCAAGTCGACGAGGCCGGATTCCAGCATCTTCTGATGCGCGCTCGCTCCGAAATCGCCTTTGGTTGTGGTCACCGTCGTCCAGATGTGGTGGGGGCGGCGTCGAAGAAAGTCGTAATATCCGAGGGCTCGCGCGGCGGTTTCGAGTGCGACCGTGCCTGCTGCCCACATTGGCGCCCGGGCGATGTTTTCGGACTCGTACTGGAAGAACGCGCGGCCGACCCGCGTCACACTCATCGTCGAAGCGGAGTAGCCCTGATCCTTCGCGATGCGAAGGTGTCCGGCAAAGATGCGGCGGCGCTGACGCAGGAAGTCGGCCGTCGTCGTCGGGCCGCGGTTGTAGACGACCGCGCTCGGCTCGTAGACGAGGCTGAACCCGAG
Organism: Actinomycetota bacterium; assembly: GCA_030839005.1. Taxonomy (GTDB): domain Bacteria; phylum Actinomycetota; class Acidimicrobiia; order IMCC26256; family PALSA-610; genus PALSA-610. Next base: position 9,512 of record JAUZEM010000442.1, read on the forward strand.
CTCCGTGACGATCGCCTGGAGCGATAGCTCGTCGACCGCGGTGTCGGTCGGGATGTGCGGCACGACGTTGCGGAACGCGACGATCTCACCGAGCTTGGGTGACTCCCGTGCAATCCGGTCGTGCAATCGCCAGAGCAGATGCACCGCATAGCCGAGAAAGGTGTCGTCGTCGTTGACGGGGATGGGCTGTCCGCCCACCATGCCGACCGCCTGATCCTGGAACTGCCCGACGAGCGCGTCGATGGTTCCGGGCGTCACGATGTTGTCGCCGTTGACCAGGATGAGGATCGGAGCTCGTGCCGCCTCGATGAAGAGGTTGATGGCCGACGCCTTGCCGGCTCGATCCTCCTGGACGACGAGACGTATACGCGGTTCCTCGCAAGCGAGAGAGGCGACAATGTCGGTCGTCCGGTCGGTGCAGCCACTCGCGACGACGATCAGCTCGACCAGCTCGCCGAACATGGGGCGCTGCGCGAGGACCGCTTCGATCGCGTTCGCGATGTTGCCCTCCTCGTTGTGGGCCATGATCCCGACGCTGCAGTCCAAGCGGGGCGCGCCGAGTTGGTCATGCGCAGGCTGGAGGTGATCGGTTGTGCCGAGAGACAGAGTCTCTTTCCGCGTTTGGAACGCGCTCTCCACCGCCACGGCAATGCCTCCCCGCCGTCGTGCCCAGTTGTGCCCGAGATAGTCAAGGAGATGTCTATTCCAGCGAGCTTCCACTCGCGCGGATGGGCGCGGATGCCGGCTGAATCCGAAGGGGTGCCTAGCTCCGCGGCGCGGGTGCGTCTATTGTGTGTCGCACTGGGGGACTTGCTCGTGAGGTTGAGCGGTCCATGATGGGCGGGGATCGATGCCACTGTGCGTACCGCAGTTCCGCTGACGGGATCCGGAACGCGGCGCGGTGGACTGCGTCGCGACTGGAGTGGGTCGCGACTGGAGTGGGTCGTAACTGGAGTGGCTCACGCAACGTCAGCCTCGGGTTGCCGGCGGCCGAGGAAACGATGACTGGGGACGTAACCGATGAAACGTAGTAATCGGGCCTTTCGTTGCATTTCCGCCGTCGTGGCGACATTGGTCGCAAGTGGCGCGCTCGTCGGCGCATTCATCGCCGCGGCTACGACGTCAGCGTCTGCGTCAGGAATCAATAGCGTGGTCGACTACAAGGTTCCGGCCGGCAGGGACCCCTGGGGAACCGCCTTTGATGCTTCCGGACGTGTCTGGGTCGCGATACCCGGTTGTGATCCGGCGCCGAGCTGTGCAGGCTCGACGCCCCCCGGAAAGCTCGCGCTATTTGATCCCGCGACGAGCACGTGGCCCACAACTGTCTCGCTCCCCGCCGGCTACGGTCAGCCGCTCTTTGTCGAAGTCGACACTGCGGGCAAGGTCTGGTTCACGATGCCGGTCACGAACAGCATCGGTGTCTATGACCCGGTCGCCAGGACCGTCAGACAATGGCCTGTGCCGACTGCGGCCTCGGGTCCCTGGGATCTTGCTATCGACTCGAATGGGAAGATCTGGTTCACCGAACACTACGTGAACAAGATTGCTTCTTTTAATCCTACCTCACTGACGTTTCAGGAAGTCTCGACACCAGCGACGAATAGCGACCCGTACGGGATTGCCGTGGACGGCGCAAACAACATCTGGTTCACCGA
>JAUZEM010000052.1 GCA_030839005.1 Actinomycetota bacterium
GAGGCGAGCTACGACCTCGGCCACGGCAAGGTGTCGACGCTGTTCCGAGTGATCATCCCGACGGTGTCGCCCGGGCTCATCGCCGGCATCCTGCTCGTGTTCATCCCCGCGGTCGGCGACTTCGTGACGCCGCAGCTCCTCGGTGGTGTGCGCACGCAGATGTTCGGCAACACGGTGTACGACCAGTTCTCCAGCGGCAACAACTGGCCGTTGGGCTCGGCGATGTCGGTGCTCCTGATGGTGTTCATCCTGGCCGGAGTGTTCGTATACCTGTGGCGCGTGGGAGAAGAGGCATTGTGAGCGCGAAGAGCTCCCTGCGACCGCGATATCTCAAGCTCCACGCGGCTCTCGTCTTCGCGTTCTTGTTTGCGCCGATCGTCGTGCTTGTGGTGTTCAGCTTCAACAAGGCGAAGAGCGGCACCCAATGGAGCGGATTCTCGACCCATTGGTATGGCGACCTCGCGCACAACCATCTCGCGCTGCAGGCGTTCCGGAACACGTTGAAGGTCGCCTTCGTCGCGACGCTGTTTGCGACCGTCATCGGAACTCTCGCGGCATTCGCCTTGACGCGGTTCAAGTTCCGCGGCCGCTCCGGCTACTCGACGTTGATCTTCATATCGCTGGTCATGCCCGAGATCGTCATGGGCATCGCGCTCACCGCGTTCTTCCGACGCTTCGTGCACGTCGAGCTGAGCATCCGAACCGTGATCGCCGCGCATATCACGTTCTGTATTGCGTTCGTGGTCGTCGTCGTGAAGGCCCGTTTGACCGCGTTCGACAACCGTCTGGTCGAGGCGGCCGCCGATCTGGGCGCTTCCCCGCTCCAGGCATTCCTCCGAGTCGTGTTGCCGCTGGCCGCGCCGGGGATCTTCGCGGGTGCGATGCTCGCGTTCACGATCTCGCTCGACGATGTCGTGATCACGAATTTCACGTCGGGTCCCGGCTCGACGACGCTGCCCCTCTATATCTTCGGTCAGCTCCGATTCGGCGTTTCGCCCTCGATCAATGCGTTGTCGAGCATCGTGCTGCTTACCGCACTCGTACTGCTGACGATCGGCGGCTTGTTCAGTTTGCGGGCCGCGCGGCGCGGCGTCGGCGCCATCGACGCAACCACATTGGGGTAGGGATCATGGAACAGCAACGCAAGCTCGTCACCGAGATCCCGGGCCCGCGGTCGCGCGCACTGTGGGAGCGACGCACGCGCGCCGTACCGGCCGGAGTCGGCACGACCCTGCCGATCTTCGTGCAGCGCGCGCAGGGCGGCATCGTCGAGGACGTCGACGGCAACCGGCTCATCGACCTGGGCGCCGGCATCGCGGTCGTGAACGTCGGCCACGCGCATCCCGCGGTCGTCGAGGCGATCGCGACGCAGGCCGCGAACTTCGTCCACACGTGCTTCCAGGTGACGCCCTACGAGGGTTATGTCGCGGTGTGCGAGCAACTCGCGGCCCGAACGCCCGGAAGCCACGAAAAGCGCTCGCTCCTCGTGAACTCGGGCGCGGAAGCCGTCGAGAACGCCGTCAAGATCGCCCGTTCGGCAACCGGCCGGCCGGCGGTGGTCGCGTTCGACCAGGCGTTCCACGGCCGCACGCTGCTCGCGCTCTCGCTCACCGCCAAGGTCGTCCCCTACAAGAAGTCGTTCGGTCCGTACGCGCCCGAGGTCTACCGGGCGCCGTACTCGTATCCGTTCCGCGGTACCGGTGGCCTCGCGGAGACGATCGCGTGGATCGAGGCGAGCGTCGACGTGGCTGAGATCGCGTGCGTCGTCGTCGAACCCATCGCGGGCGAGGGCGGCTTCGTCGTCCCCGAGCCCGGGTGGTACGGCGGGATCGCGCAGTGGTGTCGGACGAACGGAGTGCTCTTCGTCGCCGACGAGGTGCAGACGGGCTTCGGTCGGACGGGCGCGTGGTTCGCGAGCGAGCACGAGGACGTCGTGCCCGATCTCGTCGCGACGGCGAAGGGGCTCGGCGGCGGTATGCCCATCGCCGGCGTGACGGGCCGGGCCGACATCATGGACGCGGTCCACGCCGGCGGCCTGGGGAGCACTTTCGGCGGGAACCCCGTGTCCTGCGCGGCGGCGTTGGCGGCGATCGACGTGATCGAGAAGGAAGGGCTCGTCGAGCGCGCGCGGAAGCTTGGCGACCGCATGCTCGAGCGGCTCGTCGCGATGCAGCGCGCGTCGTCGGGAATCGGCGACGTCCGCGGCCGTGGTGCGATGGTCGCGATCGAGCTCGTCACCGACAACGGTGCGCCCGACGCCGACCGGGCCAAGCGGATCTGCGCCGCGTGCCACGCCAACGGCGTCATCGTCCTCACCGCGGGAACGCTCGGGAACGTCGTGCGCCTGCTCCCGCCGCTCGTCCTGGACGAGGGACTACTCGACGAAGGCCTCAACGTCCTCGAAGCCGCGGTGCGCGGCTGACCGGAGGCGTTACCCGAGCGAGCTCATGACGTGCTTGACGCGCGTGTAGTCGTCGAGCGCGTACATCGAGAGGTCCTTGCCGTAGCCGGAGTGCTTGAAACCACCGTGCGGCATCTCGGCGACGAGCGGGATGTGGGTGTTGATCCACACGCACCCGAAGTCGAGCGCGGCCGAGAGGCGCATGGCGTTGGCGTGGTCGCGCGTCCAGACACTCGATGACAGCCCGTAATCGGTGCCGTTCGCGTCGCGCACGGCTTCGGCGACGTCGGTGAAGCGCTGCACCGTGATCACCGGGCCGAAGACCTCTTGCTGCACGATCTCGTCGTCCTGCTTCAACCCGGCAACGACCGTGGGCGCGAAGAAGTATCCGTCGGTACCGATGCGCTCGCCGCCGGTGAGCACCTCCGCGTGCGACGGCAAGCGGCCGATGAAACCGGTCACCCGTTCCAGCTGTTGGGGGTTGTTGAGCGGACCGAGGTCGGCGTCGGCGACGTCGAGCCCGCCCACCTTCTTGTTCTTCGCCTCCGCGACGAGCATGTCGACGAAACGGTCGTGCACCGATGCCGCCGCGATCACGCGGGTCGCGGCGGTGCAGTCCTGGCCCGCGTTGAAGAAGCCGGCGACGGCGATCCCCTCGGCCGCCGCTTCCAGATCGGCATCGTCGCACACGATGACGGGCGCGTTGCCGCCGAGCTCGAGGTGCACCCGCTTGACATCGGTCGCCGCCGATGCGGCAACCTCCATGCCCGCGCGCACGCTGCCGGTGATGGAGACGAGACCGGGAACACGATGTTCGACGAGCGCGCGGCCGCTGTCGCGGTCGCCGCACACCACGTTGAGCACACCTGCGGGGAGGAACTGGGCCGCGAGCTCGGCGAGCATCACGGTGGTCTCCGGTGTGGTCTCCGCCGGCTTCAATACCACGGTGTTCCCGGCTGCGAGCGCGGGCGCGATCTTCCAGATCGCCATCATCAGCGGGTAGTTCCACGGCGACACCTGCGCGACCACGCCGATCGGCTCGCGCCGGACGTACGACGTGAGCCCCGCCATGTACTCGGCCGCGGCGCGGCCTTCGAGCATGCGCGCCGCGCCCGCGAAGAACCGGATCTGGTCGACCGCGGGCGGGATCTCCTCGGAAGCCGTCAATGCCTTGGGCTTGCCGGTGTTGCGGCACTCGGCGTCGATGAAGCGCTCCGCGTCCTTCTCGAGCGCGTCGGCGATGCGCAGGAGCGCGAGGCTGCGCTCGGACGGGGTGCTCGAGCGCCAGCCGTCGAACGCGGCGTGCGCGGCGCCGACGGCGTCGTCGATGTCGGCCGCGCTCGATCGGGGCGCCGACCCGTAGGTCCGGCCGGTACACGGATCGACGAGCGGGGTGGTCGCGCCGTCGTGGGCGTCGACCGGCTTGCCGTTCACCAGGTTCTGCACGACTTCCATCGGGACCCCTCTCTGCTCCGCTGGTTGCGACCCTCGAAGGCTAGTATTCGCAAATCCACCGCCGTCCAGGCAAGTAGATCGTTGTGGCACAGGTCTCTGACGACGATATCCGCACATCCGCTCCCCTGCTCGACAAGGTCTCGATGCAGATCATCCGGGAGCTGCAACGCGATGGTCGCCGTCCGTACACGACGATCGCAAAGACGATCGGGCTGTCGGAGGCGGCCGTGCGCCAGCGGGTGCAGCGGCTCCTCGATGCGGGGGTGATGCAGATCGTCGCGGTCACCGACCCGCTGCGGGTCGGGTTCCACCGTCAGGCCATGGTGGGCATCAAGGTCGACGGCGACGTGCGGGAGCTCGCGGCGAAGCTGAGCGCCAGCACGGAGATCGACTACGTCGTCATCTGCTCCGGCACCTACGACCTCCTCGTCGAGCTGACGGCGCGCGACGACGAGCACCTGCTCGACGTGATCAACACTCAGATTCGATCGATCGCGGGCATCCGCTCGACCGAGACGTTCGTCTACCTCCGGCTCGAGAAGCAGACCTATTCCTGGGGAACGTGATGACAACGACATCGCCCGACACGCTCACCGCCGCCGCGCATCGTTACCTGTGGATGCACTTCACACCGATGTCGTCCGACCCCGCCGCCGACATTCCGGTGATCGTGCGCGGCGAGGGTGCGTGGGTGTACGACCAGAACGGCAAGCGCTATCTCGACGGGCTGGCCGGACTGTTCGTGTCGCAGGTCGGTCACGGTCGCAACGAGCTCGCCGACGCCGCGGCCGAGCAAGCCCGCACGCTCGCATACTTCCCCGTCTGGAGCTACGCGCATCCGCGCGCCATCGAGCTGGCGGAGCGGCTCGCCGACCTCGCACCCGGTGATCTCGAACGGGTCTTCTTCACGACGGGCGGCGGTGAAGCGGTCGAGTCGGCATGGAAGCTCGCCCGGCAGTACTTCGAGGCCGTCGGTCAGCCGCACCGCTACAAGGTCATCGGTCGCCACATCGCGTATCACGGCACGACCATGGGCGCGCTGTCGATCACGGGCGTGCCCTCGATCAAGGCGCCGTTCGAGCCTCTCGTCCCCGGTGCCGTGCGCGTGGTCAATACCAACCCCTACCGTCCCGCGCCGATCGATCCGGCGGAAGCGATCGCCCTCGCGATCGAAATGGAAGGGCCCGAGAGCGTCGCCGCGGTGTTTCTCGAGCCTGTCCAGAACTCAGGCGGCTGCTTCCCGCCGCCCGCGGGCTACTTCCAACGCGTCCGCGAGATCTGCGACGAGACCGGCGTGTTGCTCGTGTCGGACGAGGTGATCTGCGCGTTCGGACGCCTCGGGCACTGGTTCGGCTCGCAGCGGTACGACTATCAACCCGACATCATCACGATGGCCAAGGGCATGACGTCCGGCTACTCGCCGATCGGCGGCCTGATCGCCCGGCCGTATCTCGTCGAACCTTTCCTGAGGGACAAAAAGACGTTCCTGCACGGCATCACGTTCGGGGGTCACCCGGTGAGCTGCGCGGTCGCGCTCGCGAACATCGATCTCATAGAGCGTGAAGGTCTGCTCGAACACGTGCGCGCGAACGAGGGTGCGTTCCGTGCGACGCTCGACAAGCTGCGTGACCTGCCGATCGTCGGCGACGTTCGGGGCGCGGGCTACTTCTACGGCATCGAGCTCGTCAAGGACAAGGCCACGCGCACGTCGTTCAACCCGGAGGAGAGTGAACGCCTCCTGCGAGGCTTCCTTTCGCGCGCACTGTACGACGCCGGGTTGATCTGTCGCGCCGACGACCGCGGCGATCCGGTCGTCCAGCTCGCACCGCCGCTCATCATCGGTCAGCCCGAGTTCGACTACATCGAACAGGTGCTCCGCGCGGTCCTCACCGAGGCCTGGGCTCGAATCTGACCCATTCGACTTGCCAACTGTTGGCAAGAATTGTGCCAGTCAGGCCGCGGTTTTGTTGCGAACTGTTGGCAACAAACGCTCACGTGCGATCGAGGATCTCGGCCGCGGCGCGTTCGCCCGAGCGAACGGCTCCATCGATCGCGCCGTGCGACGTCGTCGAGGTCTCCGTACCGGCCCAGTGCACCCGTCCGAACGGTTCCCGGAGAAGCCGTCCGTAGCGCGTGAGGATCCCCGGCGGAAGATGCGCCATCGAGCATCCGCGCGTCCACTCCTCCGACCACCACGCCGTCTCGATGAATTCCGCGGGTGACGCGGCGCGCGGACCGAGCCGGCGCGTCAGGGCGTCGAGCACGGCACGCCGCCGGTCGGTCGGGTCGAGCGCATCGAAGCGCGCGGCAACCGGCCCGAACGCGAAGGACGCGATGACACCGGGAGTCCCGGACGCGGGCGATGCATCGAGGGTCACCTCGGAGGCCGAACCCGGCTCGGAGGTTTGGCCACTGAAGCCGTCGGCCCGCCAGAACGGTTCGTCGTAGACCACGAGCGTCTTGCTCTCCGGACCGGCGACGGCGTTGCGGTACAGCGTCAGCCGGTCGTCGGGCAGCACGGGATCGAACGCGATCCCGAGGGCGAGCGCGGGCGGAACCGTGACAACGGCGTGGCGGGCCGACACCGTGATGTCGCCCGCCTCGACGACCACATGATCGTCGCGTTGCGCGATCGACCGCACGGGAACACGCAAGCGGACCGCGTCCCCCAGGTCGTCGGCAACCCTCTGCGCGATCGACCCGGCCCCGCCTTCGACCATGTTCTCCTGCGACCCGCCCTCGATCGAGAACAACGTGTTGATGCTTCCGTGCGCGCGCACGAGGAACAGCAGGTGGAGAAACGACGTGTCGTTCAGGTCGCCGGTGAACAAGCCGCGCACCGCCATCTCGAACAGATCGCGCCCGATGCCGCTCTGAATGCCGGCGCGCTCGATCCACCAGGCCACCGAACGCGTATCCCACTCGGCGGCGCGCTTCGCCGTCCACGGCGTTTCCAGCGGAACCTTCTTGGCCATCCGGTCGAGCCGCGCCTGCGCCAACGCGATCGTGACGACCGCGAGAGGGCTGATCTTCGGGATCAGCCCCGTGTAGCGGCGCGTGCGGTCCCCGTCGATGAGGAGGTGCGAACCCTTGACCCACGTCTTGTACGTCGATGCACCGACCTCTCGAGCGAGCGCGAAGATCGCATCGTGCTTCGGGCCCAGCCACGCGCCGCCGCGGTCGACCGGAGAGCCATCGGAGAGATGTTGCGTCCAGATCCGGCCCCCGACGCGGTCACGCGCCTCGAGCACGACGACGGACCTCGCGCCTTGGCAAATTCTCCAAGCGGCGGTGAGTCCGGCGTATCCGGCACCGACGACGCAGACGTCCGCATCGATCCGCTCGGGCATCGGTGCCGCACCGTACTCGGTTCGCGCCGGACGACATTCAACGAGATTCAGCGAGATTCAGCGAGATTCAGCGAGATTCAGCGCTCGTCGACGTGCCACTCCTCGCCGCGTTCGCGCAGGCGATCGAGGAACGGGACCGCGTCGAACGCTTCGGGGCCGAGCACACCCGCCCCTTCCCACGCGCCCGTCGCCAGCAGCTCGAGCGCGACGACGGGATTGACGGCCGTCTGCCACACCACGGCCTGCGCGCCGTGACGCGCCATCGTGTCGGCATTGTCGGAGACGTGATACAGGTACACCTCGCGCGCCCGGCCGCCGATGCCGGTGCCGCTCACCCAGGTGCCGGCGCACGTACGGCCGCGCATGCGATCACCGAGGGACGCGGGATCGGGTAGTACTGCGGCCACCACGTCGCGCGGTGAGATCTCGACCCCGCGCACCCGTACCGGCTTCGTCGAGGCCAGACCGGTCTTGTCGAGCACGCGGAGAACCTCGATGAACTCGTCGCCCAGCCCGTACTTGAACGTGACGCGGCGACACGTCACCCAACGCGGGATCAAGAGCACCTCCTCGTTCTCCTCGTTCACGCACTCGATCGGACCGATGCCTTCCGGGAAGACGAACGTCTCCGGTTCCGAGAATGGCAGTGTGGTGAACCACTCGCGATCGTGTTCCCATACGAGCGGCGGGTTGAGGCACTCCTCGATCGTGGTCCAGGCCGAGAAGGTCGGCGCGAAGTCGAGACCCTCGATGACGAGGTCACTCCCGTCTCGAACGCCGATCTGGTCGATCTCGGCGAACAGGTGGTCGGCGGCGTAGCGGGCGAACACGTCGGAGAGCCCGGGCTCCACGCCCATGCCCACCAGCGCGAGGAGTCCCCGCTGCTCGAAGCGTTCGGACGACGCGAACTGCTCCGCGCCCAACGTCACGCCCGGAAGTTCGTAGGGACGCTCGGGGTGGGGTTGCGACAGGGTCATCGCCATGTCGATGTAATGACAGCCGGCGTCGAATGCCGCTGCGAATATCGAAGGATTGAGCCGCGGGTCGCACGCGTTGAGCACGACGTCGACCCGTTCGTGCTGCGCGAGCTCCGTGATCGCGGCCGCGTTCGAGGCGTCGAGCGCGTGCGCTACGAATCTCGTGTCCGCGCACCGGTCGACCGCGGCGGAAGCGCGGCCGAGTTCGAGATCGGCGACGACGACACGCTCGAGAACCTCGGAGTCCGCAGCCGCCCCCGCGATCGCCGCCCCGACCCCGCCCGCTCCGACCACGAGAACGCGCACGGGTTCACGCTACGTTCAATACGCCGGACACCTGGGATTCTCGACGCTGCGCCGAACGTCGCACGTGGAAAGCGATCACGACGCTGACGATCGCGGCCCAGAAACACCACACTGAGACGAAGCCGCTCACCGTCATCCACATCAGCACCGGGACCGCGACGAGATTCAGCACTCCGAGCGCGGCAAGGTCGCGATAGCTGCACGCGATGAGCGCGCCGCAGGCCGCGACGACGTAGAGCGCGGTGAGCTCGCGGCCCTGATTCAACGCGCTCACGTCGTATGCGATGTGGCGACCGTCGATCGCCGCGTTGACCGAGCCGCGGAACAACGCGACACCCAGGGCGAAACCGACGCCGATTCCCAGCGCCGCGAGGGCAGCGATGAGTCGCCGGCGCACCGGCGATCGCTCGACCGCCAGAACCGCGAGCGGCACCAATGCCGGCAGCGCGGCGAACGCGAACAACAAATAGGCCCAGATGCTGATCCGTTCGATAGATCCGGCGACGCGGCCCTGCAGGCCCCACCACACGAACGCCTCGTCGAGCTGATGCAGTCCGAACAGGACCGGAAGCGACGCGAGCAGGATCTGCTTCGGCTCGCGCACGTGTCGCAAGGCGTCCGCGCCGATGACGACGACGATACCCCCGACGACGGCGTCGGCGCCGGGGGAAAAGCACATGCGTCTAGCCCGACCTACAGATCGCGAGCTGCGTCGCGGTCGGCCAGTGCACGTCGGTTGCCCAACCCGCGCGCTCGAAGAGCCGGATCAGAGCCGCGCCCGGGTCGATCTGATGCGCGAGCGCGCCGTGGCGAGCAGAGCGCGGGAAGGCGTGGTGGAAGTTGTGCCAGGCCTCGCCGAACGAGATGATCCCGAGGGGCGCGAAGTTGGTGCTGCAGTCTTTCTGCGTTGCCGGCTTGCTCCCGAACATGTGGCAGATGGAGTTCACACTCCAGGTGACGTGATGCAGCAGCATCATGCGCGCGAGGCCGGCCCACAAGAACGCGGTGAGCGCACCACTGAGCGCGCCGGTAATCGTCCACCCGAGGAAGAACGGAGCGGCGAGCGACACCACCGCGAAGATGGGGAAGAGCCGGCTGATGATCACGGTGTCGGCATCGGCGAGGAGATCAGGTGCGTAACGCTCCGCCGACGTCGGATCGGTCTTGAACAACCACCCGACGTGCGCGTGCACGAACCCGCGGACCTGCGCCGCCGGTCCCGGGCCGTACTCGTGTGGCGAGTGCGGATCGCCCGGCTTGTCACTGAACACGTGATGGCGGCGATGGATGGCCACCCAGCCGACGACGGAACCTTCGACGGCCATCGAGCCGGTCGACGCGAGCAGGATCTTGAGCCAGCGCACGGCCCGAAAGCTGCGGTGCGTGAAGAGTCGGTGATAGCCGACCGCGATCCCCAACCCGGTCACGACGTAGAAGACCGAGGCGAGGACGATGTCGAGGAGGCTCACCGCTCGTCCCCAGAGCAAGGGAACCGCGATCCCGAGTGCGACCGGCGGGCTGATCATGAGCACCCCGGTGACCAATCGCCCGGCCCGGATACTGGCCCGGCTCGGAGGGGCTTCCGGCGCGCGTTGTGGCGCGCGTGGGGGCGCAGCGGGAGGATCCAACAGCGTTGTCATTGGCGTCTCGGCTCTCTGGTGTGAGAAAGGTCGTTTCTGACCAGCCTCAGGGTCCAGGAGGGTCGCCAGGCGCCGGGCGTGGCCCGCACGGCTCCTCGAGCATACGCCACCGAACCAACCGGTCGTTCGCGGCCACTCCGGGGCCCCCGCCGCGCCCGAGCCCGGGGGCTACAGCGGCAGCGCGAAGGCGTCGAGCGCATGCAGCGCGGCGAGGCTGCGGCGGAAGAGCGCTCGGGTGAGCTCGACGTGGCGAGGGTCGTCGATCGTCAGCGCACCGGTGGCGATGACCGGGTAAACGAAGCCGAGCATGGTTCCGTACCGGTACATCTCCCAGGCCCACGCTCGATCGACGTCGACCCCGAGGTCGTCGAGATCGGAGACGTACGCGTCGAAGGCCTGCTGATAGCCGGCCGGGTCGTCGATGTTGACGCTCTGAGTCACGTGATACGAGAGATCACGCGGTCCGACCGACCGGTCGATGAGCTGCCAGTCGACCGCAATCACGTCGTCATCGTCGGTGAAGAAGAGATTGTCGAGTCGCCAGTCGGAGTGCGACAGCACCAAAGGGCCGTCGCACAGCTTGGCGAACATCGCCGGAATGAGCTTCGCGTATCCGTCGCCGAAGGCGCGCACGTGATCGTCGATCATGTCGCCGAAGAGATCTTGGACGCGCGGCCACGCCAGCTCGTAGGCCATCGCCACCGCCGCGGGATACGGGTCGTCGGCGAGCCGCAGGAGGAACGACGAGGAAAGCAACGACGGGTCGTCCCAGAAACCGGCGTGCAGCCGCGCGAGGGTGCGGATCGCGGGCCGAGCACCGGCAAGCGAGCAGCCCCGCACCTGGTCGCCGCCGCGGCCGCGAACCGACACGTCCTCGAGCAGCAGCACAGTGTCCTGCGTCACCGGATCGTGTGCGGCGAAGTAGCACGCCGGGTGCGAGATCGAGGTTCGAGGTGACAGCTCGGTGTAGAAGCCGACCTCGCGCCCGTACATGTTGAGCACGGTCGCGACGAAGCGACCCTCCTCGGTGGGAGCGGCAAGCTTCGCGATGACGGTCGAAGGTTCACCGCGACCCTCCATCCCGAGACGGAACAGCTGGCCGACGAGACCGATGCCGACACCGACGGGCTCCTTCGTCACCGCCGTCACCGATCGACCGAGCGTGTCGCTCAGCCATTCGGGAGTGATGTCGTCGATCGTTCTCGGAATCGTCATCTCACACCTGTCAGGAGAAGCTCGGTGACGCGACGCGGCACCTCGACGATCAACGGGAAGAGCGCGTCGCGCTTGGGCAGGCGAAGATGCCGCTTGTCGCGCTCGATCGCGTCCGCGAGCGCATCGACGACGACCCGCAGGTCGAGGTCCACCGCAAGGTGGAGGCGTTCGAGCCGCGCGAGCGCGCGGCGCGTCGGCTCGTGCGCGCGCAGGGAATCGACCATCGTGCTCTCGACCGTGCCGACCTGTGCGAGTGTCGTGGTGATCGGCGTCCCCTTCAGCTCGGCGCGCAGCCCCGCCGTGAAATGACTCAGCCCCGCCTTCGACGCGGAATACGGCGCAAGCCCGGGCACCGCGTTGGTGCCGGCCAGCGACGACACATTCACGATGTGCCCCGCGCCCCGGCTCCGCATGCCCGGGATCACCGCCCGGCACAGCAGCATCGGTGCACACAGGTTGACCGCGAGCAGGCGCGCGATCTCGTCGGTCGGGAGGGCGACGAGATCGCCGGTGAGGTCGACGCCCGCGTTGTTGACCAGCACGTCGATCGGACCGCCGGCCTCGATCCGCCGGACGAGCGGCTCGATGGCGGACGCGTCGGCAAGATCGGCGGCAAACGCTTCACCGCCGAGCTCGGCCGCGAGCTTCTCGAGCGGCTCGACCGATCGGGCGACGAGTACGACGCGCGCACCTCGCGCCGCCAACTCTGCCGCGAGCGCCGCGCCGATCCCGCGCGATGCGCCCGTCACGACGACCCTCGCGCCGGGCAACCTCACTGGCCCACAACTGCCGCCGTAGCACGTTCCTGTTCTATGGCGTTCAGCTCGGAATATTCGACGCTCGTGTCGACGAAGTCCTCGTACTCGAGCACACCCATCTCCGTGAACCGATCGCGGAGCCACGGCGTGCGCGGGTCGAGCAGACCGAGCTTCTTGCAGTTCGGCACGATCTTCGCGAACAACATGCGCTGGAAGAGGATTTCCTCGTCGCGGTTCTGGCGAATGAAATAAGGAACGATCGCCCGAGCCGAGACGCCCAGGCGCTCCCAGACTTCCTGATGCAAGAAGCGGTCACGCATCCGCAGCGAACCCTCGTACACGAACTCCTGGCGCTCGCGCAGCTCCGGTCCCGACAGCTCGCGGTACGCCTCCTGCAACGACAGCACACCGAATGCCACATGACGTGCTTCGTCGCTCATGACATATCGGATCAATTGCCGGAGGAGAGGCTCCGAGCTGGTCCGGTGGATCGTCCCGAACGCGGCCAGCGCGAGGCCTTCGATGAGGATCTGCATCCCGAGGTAGGTGATGTCCCAGCGCGAGTCGGACAGAACGTCGTCGATGAGCGCACCCAGGTGCGCGTTCATCGGGTAACGCGTTTGGAGCTTCTCGTCGAGATATCGACCGAACACTTCGACGTGGCGAGCCTCGTCCACCACCTGCGTCGACGCGTAGTACTTGGCATCGATCCACGGCACCGTCTCGACGATGCGGGCGGTGCAGATCAACGCACCCTGCTCGCCGTGCAGGAACTGGCTCACTCGATGGGCGACATTCTCCATCGCGTAGCGCGTGATCTCCGGCTCACCCCAACTGCGTACGGGCGAGCCGGGCTCGTCGACGAGTGCCCGCACGTACTGCATGCGCCGATCGTTCTGCGAGAGCTCGACCGCGGTGCGTTCGGGATCGACGTCGATCGACCAGTCGAGATCGGTCGTCGCGTTCCACTGCGAGGTCTTCGCCTTCTCGTAGAGCTTGTCGAGCGCGGGGCGTTCGCCCTTCGCGTAGTTCCACGTAAACGTCGCGTCGAAGCCCGAGGCGACCGTGTGGGTGATCGCGCCGTCATCGACCGCAACCTGCGCAAGGATCGCCTCGAGGTCGTCGTGGGCGCGCGGAGCAGTCATGCCCGAATGATCGCACCTAAGCGCGCGACTGTCACGGGAGCGGCAGCGGAGCCGACCGGATGGGAGGCGCAGCGCGAGCGACCAGTAGTAACGCCGCTCCTCAGTCTCGATCTAGGGGCTGGGCGAGGAGCAACAGGTCGTACAGCGCCTTCATCGCGCCGCCGATCACGAGTGGCCACCCGAAGCTGGTGTGATCGAGCATCAGGCCCGCGAGGGCCGGCGTCGCCGCGGTCGCGAGACTCCGGGGGACGTTCGTGACACTTGCCGCCGCAGCCCGCTCGTCCGGTTCGACCAGGCGCATGACGAGTGCCTGGCGAGCGGGTACATCCATCTGCGAGAGCGCGGCGCGGAGCAACAGAAAGGTGACGGCGAGCGGCGCACTCGGCACGATGCCCGCGAGAATCAGGAAGATGTTTGCTGGAAGGTGCGTGAACACCATCGTGCGGACCAGACCGAGCCGGCCGGCGAGTCGCGCCGAGGCGAGCTGAGAGAACGCGGTCAGCACGCCCGCCGCCGCGAGCGTCGCGCCCGTCGCCGCGGGCGAGAGCCCGAACCGGAGATCGAGGTACAGCACGAGCAGCGATTGCACGGCAAAACCGCCGCCCGCGGAATCGAGCGCGAACAAGGCCGACAACCGCATGACGATCGAGCGCGAACGATGCAGGCCGCGACGCGGGGACGCGAGCGCAATCTGCCCGCGCAGCCCGCGGTAGGCGAGTCCGGCGCCGATCGCCGTCACGACGTAGACCAAGAACGACAGCCGCTCGATGGTCGCGACGTCCCATCCGTTCGCCGTGGCCAGCTTCTCGGGAAGCGCCGACGCCAGCGCGCCCGCCGCGGCGGTGAGCGCGGCCGCGAGGTTGTAGATCGCGAAACGGCGGGGCCGCCTGCCGGTCTCGGTGAGGTCGGCGAGGACGGCCTGCTCGGTGGGCAAGAACAGGCTGACGTCGCCACCGGACGGGTTCAAGGTCCCGATGAACCCGACGACGAGAAGTGGAGCGAAGCGCGTGACCGTGGCGAAGCCGACACCCGTGAGCGCCATCAGGGCGCACGACGCGAGCAACACCCGGTGCGGGCCCCACCGGTTGAGTCGCAAACCCGCCCACAGCGTGAGCCCGGCCGATCCGAGGAGCGTTGCCGTGATGATCGCGCCGATCCGGAATCCGCTGAACCCCAAGTGCTGCAGGTATCGCGCGAGAAGGACGCTCGCGAACCCGTCGGCAAACGCGCGGATCGCGCGTGCGACGACGAGTGGCCGCGTTGCGTCTCCGCCTGACCCGTTCACCCGGGCACGGTAACGCGAGTCAGCCGGCGACGCGGGCGGGGATCTTCGCCATGCGCGTCTCGAAAACTCCGACGATGCCGGCGATCGCGGTGCGGCCGTCGATCGCGGCCTGCCGCGCGTCGGGTCGCGCGAAATACAGACCCATCAGCACCCGACCGCGGCGAAGGTAGACCGCGACGGAATGCGAAGATTCGCCCGTCGTCGCGTCGGTTGCCACGAAGTCGTAGGCGAGTCGCTCTACCGACGGCGTGCGAGGCCATGTGCCGTCGGGGGCTGAGCGGAAACGGGTCGTGCGCGTCTCTTCACCGACCGGGCTGGCAACTGGAGTCGAGGGGCACTTCGCGGCAACCGACTGCAGCTCGCGGATCGCTTGCGCGCCCCCGGAAGGAGCGCGATACAGAATCGCCTCGGTGCTCAGGAGCAGATTCCCCTGGGCGTCGGTGAGCGCGACCTGGCGCCGAGCGATGCGCTGTGCCTCGCTGGCAAATCGCCCGTTGCACAGATCGAGCGTGGCGACCGTGAGGTCTGCACCCCCACGAAGGAGCGTCACCTTGTCACCGGCGGGTACGTCGCTCTGCTGGAGGATGATCGCACCGAGAACACTGTCGTCGGGAGCCACGGTCACGGCCCGCTTCGGGCTCGAATCGCGCGCGTTCACGACGATCGTCGCCACGCCGAATCCGACAACGAGCGACACGACGGCCAGTGCGGCGGCCAGCGTCGCGAGCGGTCGTCGCCCGGCGCGACGAGGCGTCGGACCCGGGTCGGGAGCCGGAAACGGATCCGCCGGCAGCGGCGCGACGGTCTCGAGATCGGGGTCGACGTGCTCGCTCACCGCCAGCAGAGTAGGGCGCCCGCGCCGGGTTTCCGGACGCGGCGAACCGGTCCGCACCGGTCGATTACGGCCAGCCTCGCCAGTCGTCGATGTCGATCGCGACGACCGCACCCTGCGGGGGCTCGGTCACGTACACGGGGTACTTCTGCGTGAGCAGCACGATCGCGGCCGCGCGCTCGGCGCCGCCCTCGAGGACGCGCCCCTCGCCGTCCAATCGCACCCACCACAGCGTCGACCAGTCGTCGGAGTAGTGGTCGATGAGCAGCGCCGCGTGTGGATTCGCGCGCAGGTTCGCGAGCCGGCGGACAGCCATCGTCGACTTCGGCTTCGCGTCGATCGCGGAGTACACGACGTCACCCGAGAGCGCGATGCAACAGGGCACGATGTGAGGTCGCCCGTCGCTCGTGACGGTCGCCAGCCGGGCGACGCGGGCGTCGCTCACCCGCCGATGCATCTCGTGCTCGTCCATGCCGACACCGTAGGTTGAGCACACCGTCGCCGGCCGTGCGGTCGGGTGTCGCCGCCAAGGTCAAGATCTGAGCGGCAGGCGCCGGCGGACAATCACGCGACCCGCCGGAGCGTGACCCGCACGTCGCTCGAGCGCGCCGCCGGACCGTTGTAGACACCCTTCAGCGGCGCAACGTCCGCGTAGTCGCGACCGCGCGCGACGAGGACGTGTTGTTCGCCGACGTCGGCGCCGCTGGTGGGGTCGACGCGCTGCCAGGACCCCGTCCACACTTCGAGCCAGGCGTGACTCTGCCCGGTCACCGCCGCGTCGATGGACGCGTCGACGTCGGGGTGCAGGTAACCGGACGCATACCGAGCGGGTATGCCTGCGGCTCTCAGCAACGCCAGCGCGACATGGACGAAGTCCTGACAGACGCCGCGACCCAGTTCGAGGGCGGACCGCGCGTTCGTCGAGACGTCGGTCGCGCCGGCCTCGTAGGCGAGACTCTCGCGGACCCACGAGCTGACGGCCTCGACCGTCTCGCGGGGTGTGCGCCCATCGGCGATGGTCGCCGCGACCTCTCGAAACGGTTCGTCGATCGGAACATAGGGGGACGTGTGGAGGTATTCATAGAATTGGTCGCGAACGTCTTCATCGCACAAAACCTCCCAGTCGGTATCGGTGGCGTCGGGAAAGGCCGCAACGGTTTCGACCAGCGAGCGCGCCGCGACGATGAGCCGGTCGTGCGGCTCGTGCACGTCGAACGCGCTCACTTCGGTACCCCAGTAATCGACGTAGTGCATGACAGGAACGCTCGGGCGAACATCGACACGATGGTCGAGCACCATCTGCCTTGCGTCGCGAGCCGGACTCATGCGCGCCTCGTTGTACGACGCGAGAACCTCCCCTTCATACTCGTAGCTGGTGACGTGCTCGATCGAGAGCCGCCAAGCCATTACGCGCTCCACCGGATGGCGACGGCATTGTTGAAGAACCGCTTGGCGATGACATCGTGCGCGTGCGAGCAGGCACGCTCGAT
>JAUZEM010000572.1 GCA_030839005.1 Actinomycetota bacterium
GGTGCCAGGTCCACGCCAGGACCGCGATGCCCGCGACGACGAGGCCGATGATCGCGATCAGCGCCGCCGCGACGAGGAGCGCGACGAAGATGAGCGCGAGTCCGACGGCGACCCAGAACGGCAACGCAGTCTCCGGTGGCACGTGCAACACCGTCTCCGGCTCGGCCATGACGCCGCCTGTGATCGGGATCGCGCGTTCGAGCGCGCCGCTCGGACCGAACGCGCCTTCAGCCAGGACCGGGAGCGGCTGGCGGTCCCAGAGTGGATGCAGGCTCTCGACGAGCGGAACCGCGAGGAAGTTGTACTCCGGTGTGGGTGAGTCGGTTGCCCACTCGAGCGTGTCGGCGTTCCATGGGTTCGGGCCCGCGTCGCGCGGATGGCTGCGCGAGAGGAAGAGGTTCACGAACGTCAGGAGCACCCCGATCGCGAAGATGAAGCCGCCGATCGACGCGACGAGGTTCAGCCAGTCCCATCCGAGCCCGGATTGATACGTGTAGACGCGCCGCGCCATGCCGAGCAGCCCCAGGATGTGCATCGGGAAGAAGGCGACGTTGAAGCCGATGAACATCACCCAGAAGCTCGTGCGCCCGAGCGCCTCCGACAGCAGCCGGCCGCTGTACTTCGGATACCAGTAGTAGATGGCCGCGAAGATCGGGAACACCACCGCGCCGTTCAGGACGTAGTGGAAATGAGCAACGACGAAGTAGCTGTCGGTGACCTGCCAGTCGAACGGCAGCACGGCGACCATGACGCCGGTGATCCCGCCGAGCAGGAACAGCAGCAGAAATCCCATCGTGAACAGCATGGGCGTATGGAACCGTACGTTGCCGTGCCACATCGTCGCGATCCAGCAGAAGAACATGATCCCGCTCGGGATGGCGATGACGAGGCTCGCCGCGGAGAAGTACGACATCGCGAGCACCGGCACACCGGTCGCGAACATGTGGTGCACCCACACGCCGAAGCTGATGAAGCCGATCGCGACGAGGGACAGGACGATCCACGGATACCCGGCGAGCTTCCGGCGTGCGAACACGGGCAGGATTGCCGACACCATGCCGGTCGCGGGGATGAACAGGATGTACACCTCGGGATGGCCCCAGAACCAGAACAAGTGCTGGTACAGGAGCGCGCTGCCGCCCGACCCGGGCCGGAAGAATGGCGTGCCGAACAGCCGGTCCAGCTCGAGGAGGCCCGCCGCGAGCGTCACCGCGGGCACGGCGAACAACACCATGAACGAGAACACCACATACGACCAAACGAGCACCGGTACGCGCGAGATCGACATTCCCGGCGCGCGGCACTTGAGCGTCGTTACCAAGAAGTTCACCGCGCCGACCGTTGTCGAGACGCCGACGAATACGACGCCGACCGCCCAGAAGTCCATGCCCTTTCCGGGCGAGAACAGCGAGTCGGTCAGTGGCGCGTACGCGAACCAGCCCCCATCGGGCGCGGTGCCGTTCGCGAATCCGGCGTACATCATCAGGCCGCCGAACAGGAAGATCCAATAGCTGAATGCGTTCAGGCGCGGGAAGGCCATGTCACGCGCGCCGAGCTGGAGCGGGACGAGGTAGTTGCCGAAGCCGGCGAGCACGGGTGTGTTGAACAGAAAGATCATCGTCGTGCCGTGCATCGTGAACAGCTCGTTGTATTCCTGGGGTGTGAGGACGTGCGCGTCGGGCGTCGCGAGCTGCACGCGCATCACCAGCGCGAACACGCCCGAGATCGCGAAGAAGACGAGCGCCGTTACGACGTAGCGGATTCCGATGCGCTTGTGGTCGACCGTCCCGAAGAAGCCGGGGATCCCCGGCGCGTCCTCCCAGACCTCGCGGATCGCTTCGGGGTCGGGCGCACCGGACGCGGCGGGCTGAGGGAGCGTCGTCGTCACTTGAGGCCCTGGAGGTAGGCGACGATGGCGCGGACGTCGTCCGACGAGATCGTCGCGGGCGGCATCTTCACGCCGGACTTGACGTCACCCGGGTTCTCGATCCAGCGCCGCAGGTTGCTCGCGGTGTTGTCGAGCGACTCGGCCCCGATGCGCGCGCGGGAGCCGACGTCGGTGAGGTCAGGACCGAGCGAGCCGTCGGCCGTCGTGCCGCGCACGGTGTGACATCCGGCGCAGTCGTTCGACGTGAACGCGAGCTCACCGCGCGCAGCCAGCTCGGAGTCGGGCACTGTCGTGACGTGTTGCTCGTGCGCGAGCCAGATCGCGAAGTCTCCCGGTGAGACCGCGATCACACGGAATCCCATCTTGGCGTGCTCCAAGCCGCAGAACTCCGCGCACACGCCGCGGAAGACGCCCGCCCGCCGCACCGTGAACCGCAGGACGTTGTGTTGGCCGGGGATCAGGTCTTCCTTCCCCGCGAGCTCCGGCACCCAGAAGCTGTGTACGACGTCGGCCGAATCGAGCGTGATCTCGAGCGGCTGACCGACGGGCACGTGCAACTCATTCGCCGTGACGACGTTTCGGCCCGGATACTCGACCTCCCACCACCACTCATGACCGACGACCCGCACCGCGAGCGCGTTCTTCGACGGCGCGCGCAATGCGGCACCCGTGTGCACCGTGAGGAACGCGACGAAGATCAGTATCAGTGCGGGTACCAGGAGCCCGCCGATCCATATGAAGTAGTCGTCGTGCCGGCTCGGTCCTTCGATCGGCTCACGCCGGCGGCCGCGTACGGAGGAGATCACGATCAACCCGCCGACGACGAGGTACACGGCGACCGCGATGCCGAACATGATCCACCACACGTTCGCGAGCTGATGGGCTTCGGAGCCCGCCGGATGGAGCGGAGACGGCGAGTCGCCGAGCAGTCGTAGTCGGTCCATCAGCGTGGCATGTCCCAGTAGCTCGGTCCGATCGGATCGGAGAAGTCACCGAGCGCGACGAGCGTTCCGTCGGCCGCGACCGAGATGGGCAGCTGGGGGAGCGCGCGCGCCGCCGGGCCCGAGGTCGGTACCGCACCCTGCAAAACATCGAACGCGGACTGGTGGCACGGGCACAACAACTCGTGTCGCGTTGCCTCGTAGAGGCCGACCGGGCAGCCGGCGTGCGTACACACCTTCGAATACACGATGAGTCCCTCGGGCGCCCACGATTCGCGGCCGCGCGAAAGCCGCAAGAGGCCGGGCTCGACGCGCATCAGCACCGCCTGCCCGTCGGCCGCTTCGACCGCGCCTTCGGGGAAGACCGTCACCAGGCCGCCGAGGGCAACGTCGGTCGTGTGAACCGGCTCCCCGCCGGCGTTGACGAGGCGCAGCCCCGATCGCCACGGCGTACGCGCGAGCGCGTTTCCGGGTCTCGGCCCGAGCGACCGCAACGGCACGATCGCGACAACGGCGAGCGCGACGATCGCGCTGCCCGCAGATGCCAGCAGGAGGCGGCGGCGCGAAAGGACGTCGATACGCTCGAACGACTCCTCGACGTCTCCCGCGGCTTCGGCGTCGTCGCCGAAGAGCTCTCGCCGCTCGACCGACGGGCCTACCGGCAGCAGGCCATGGGCGATGACCACGAACGCCACGCCGAATGCCATGAGCGCGGCACCGAGCAACGCCCCTTCCAGTTGGGTGTTCGGGTATTGGAAGTAGACGACGACGAGCGCGATGGCGCTCGCCGCGCTCGCCAGGAACGCGATCGCGCCGATGCGTTCGGCGCTCCTCATCCGCGCGTCCCGATCGCGCGCGCAAGGCCGACGAGCAGGACCAGACCGGCGAACAAGGCCATCGCTCCTTCGGGCAGCGGTCCGAGGTGCCAGAGCGGGAACCCGCCTCGGTCGTCGGGACGACGCGCGATCTGTCGTGTGTACGCGGCGACGTCACCCTGTCCGGCCGCGTCGATCGCGGCCGGCCCGAAGTTGGGCATGAGGCCCGGTCCGACTTCCAGTGCCTCGACGATCTGCGTCACCGTCGACTTGTCGAGCGGCGGGGCCTCGCGGTGCAACAGCGCGCCCCCTCGACCAGACCACGCGTGGCAAGCCGCGCAGTTCAACCGATACAACACACCGCCCTGCGCGACGTCGGCATGCGTGGTCCCGACATTCGGAATGTCAGGTCCGCGGAAGCCGGGCAGCTGCGAGATGTAGCGCGTGAGCGCGCCGATCGTCGCCGCGTCATAACGGGGCGGATGGCGTTCGATGGCTTGTTTCGGCGAGTCGATCGGCATGCGTCCCGTCGTGAGGTAGAAG
>JAUZEM010000613.1 GCA_030839005.1 Actinomycetota bacterium
TCGGCATCTGGGACTGGGCGAGCAATGACGCTGGCGGCGAGCCCGACGTCGTGATGGCGTGCGCCGGTGATGTGCCGACGCTCGAAACGCTCGCCGCGGTGTCGCTGCTCCGAACGCACCTGCCGGATTTGAAGGTGCGCGTCGTCAACGTGGTCGACCTCATGCGCCTCGAGCCCGATACCGAGCATCCGCACGGACTGTCGGATCGCGACTACGACGCGCTGTTCACCACCGACAAGACAGTGATCTTCGCCTACCACGGTTACCCGTCGCTGATCCACCGCCTCACCTACCGCCGCCACGGTCATGATCACCTGCATGTGCGCGGCTACAAGGAGGAAGGAACCGTCACGACGCCGTTTGACATGGTTGTGCTCAACGACATGGATCGCTTCCACCTGGTAATGGACGTGATCGATCGTGTGCCTGGGCTCGGCGCCGGCGCCGCCGCGGTCCGTCAGCACATGGTCGACGCGCGCACCCGACACGTCGAGTACACCCACGAATTCGGCGAGGACATGCCCGAGGTGCGCAATTGGACGTGGCCGCGCTGATGCGGACGCCGGGCTGATGCGAGTGCTCGTCGTCAACGCCGGCTCGAGCAGTCTCAAGCTGCGAGTGCTCGGGAGTCGCGACCAAGTCGAGGCCGCGCACGACATCGAGCGTTGGAAGACCGAAGCGGAACCGGTCGAGGTCGCCGGTGCGCTCGACGCGATGGCAACGTTCGAAGCGGTAGGGCATCGCGTCGTGCATGGCGGTCACCAGTTTCGCGACCCGGTACTCATCGATGCCGATACCGAGCGCGAGCTCCTCGCGCTCTCATCGCTCGCACCGCTGCATCAGCCGCGCGCCGTCGCGGGCATCGGTTTGTTGCGTCGCCTCTATCCCGATCTCCCGCAGGTCGCATGCTTTGACACCGCGTTTCACGCGACGCTTCCCGCGGCGGCATCCACCTATGCGCTCCCTCAACAATGGCGCGATCGATGGGGATTGCAGCGCTTCGGTTTCCACGGGCTCTCCCACGCGTACGCGTCGCGGCGCGCGGCCGAGCTCGTCGGTCGCCGCGACGATCGCGGTCTGCGGGTCGTGAGCTGTCACCTCGGCGCCGGAGCTTCGCTCTGCGCGTCGCTCGGTGGTCGCTCGGTCGACACCACGATGGGGTTCACTCCGCTCGAAGGCTTGGTGATGGCGACCAGGTCGGGAACCGTCGATCCTGGGCTCGTCGTCTGGCTATCTCAGTACGGGGGGCTCACGCCCTCCGAGGTCGGACGCGCCCTCGAGGTCGACTCCGGACTCGCGGGATTGTCGGGGATCCCCGGCGGAGATGTCCGCGACGTGCTCACCGCGCGCGCCGACGGCGACGCACGGGCCGGCCTCGCCTTCGACGTGTACACGCACCGCGTGCGGCGCGAGCTCGGGGGGATGATCGCCGTGCTCGGCGGCCTCGACGTGCTTGTGTTCACCGGCGGCGTCGGTGAACACGCGCACGAAGTACGCGCCGCGGCGTGTGAACGGCTCGGGTTCGCCGGTGTGCGCGTCGACGCGGACCGCAACCGACACCTCGGTGGCGAGGGCGAGATCAGCGCGGTCGACGCCGCGGTTCGCACGGTGGTCGTGTCCGCGCGCGAAGACATCGAGATCGCCCGGCAGGTGCGTGCCGTCTTGGGCAGGCCCGGGTGACCCGAGCCTCGCTACCTACAACAGTCAGCGGCCGGCGCCAGTCGTTGACGTGCTGCGAGGCGGGCACGTGATCCCGCCGTTGGTGAGCAGGTTGCAGACGGTGTCTCGCGACACCTTCCACACGCCATCGATCTTGATCGCCTCGCCGGGTTGGTCGGCGAAACTCGGATTGCCGTCGAAGAGGATCGTGTAGCGCACGGCGGCATGCGTCGCGTCGACGATTTGTACCGACTCGACCCGTCCGGAGTACTTGGCGAGACCTGCGGAGCTGTGTTGCGCCATGCCCCGGCGGAGCGACTCGAGGATCGACGCGTGGTCCTCGACGTATTCGCTGATGTCGTCATGGGGCTGCGCGTTCATCCAGCCCAGGAACGCCGTACGGATGGCCTTCTCGGCGGAGGTGTCTTCCCCGACAGATCCGACCACACGCACGCGATTCGGAGTTTTGTCATCTCGTAGCGCGACGAAGGCAACCGCACCGGTGGTCACGACAACGGCCGCCACCGCGATCGCCGCAAGAAGCCGGCGGGGTCGTCGCGGTGCGCGGTGCGTCACGACGACCGACGGAACGTGCTCGCGCGGGACCGAGGCGGCAGAATCGGAAAGTCGGGTCAACTGTTCGCGCAGGCGCTGTTCAATCGGGGTACGCGTCATTCCAGTACCTCTCTCAGATTCGCGACGCCGCGCCGGATCAGGCTGCGCACCGTCGACGGTCTGCACGCGAGAAACTCCGCGATCTCGCGATCGGGCACATCGACGAAGTATCGCAAGACAATCGCCGCGCGCTGACGCCAAGGCAGTCGACCCAACGCGTCTCGCAGGTCGACGAGGTCTGCCGGGAGCTCGTCATTGACGACTTGGTCATCGACGCGGCGCCGGCGAGATCGGCGATGCACCGACCTGCACTCGTTGATCACGGCTGCACGGAGATAGCTCGGAGGGTGTTCGAGATCGCCGAGACGTGATCGGCATCGGATGAACGTGTCTTGCACGACGTCCTCAGCCGTCTCGTTCGAGCCGGTCATGAGGAAGGCGACGCGCATCAGGACGGGGAATTGCGTCCGATACAGCACGGCGAATCGGGCGTCCTCACACTCGTCGCTCGTCTCGGATCGATCCACCCGCACACCACCTACACGCCGACCGATCGCGAAGTGTTGCAGTACCCCCGAAGAAACGGGTTCACGTTCGCCGAAATAGCCGTTCCCCGGGGTAGTTGTCGGGCGACGCCTCAGACCACAGCCCGGACCATCTCGGCATCGAGGCCGATGTGGTCGACGGAGTTCATGGAGGCGAGCATCGACAACTCGAAGACACGGTAGGTCCCGGCCGCGGCGCGCTTGGCGGAGTACATGGCGGCGTCGGCGTTGTTGAGCAACTCGTCGGCGCTGCCGGCACCGATGGGCGAGAAGGCAACCCCGATGCTGGCGCCGACTGGCACCTTCGCGCCGGCCAAGACGAACGGCTCGGCCAGCGCACCGATCACCCGTTCCGCCACCTCGCCGGCGCCATCCGCGGTGGTCACCCCTTCAGCCAGCACCACGAATTCGTCTCCACCGAGGCGGGCCGCGGTGTCATTCGCGCGCAGGCAGCCTTTGATCCGATGGGCGACCGCGACGAGGAGCTCGTCGCCTGCCGCGTGGCCGAGACTGTCGTTGATCGGCTTGAAACGGTCGAGGTCGATCAGCAGGACGGCCAGGCCGCGCAGCTCGCGATGGCTGAGATCAATTGCGTGCTCGAGCCGGTCGTAGAACAGGGAGCGGTTGGCGAGCCCGGTGAGGGCGTCGTGAAACGCCTGGTGTCGGACCTGCGCCTCGGCCGCCTGCTGGTGATGCATCACGTCCGCGAGTCGAAACAGGACGAGGACGAAGGCCGCGATGGAACCGAGTGCGATTGGGGACGCCTGGATGCGCTCTCCGAGGACGGATTCGGTGATGAGGAGCACGGGACAAGCCAGCGCGGCCGCGCCGAGGACGGATAATCGAGCGCGTGAGTGCGCAACCCGCTCCCGTGGAATGGGCGCCGCCAAGCCGCGCATCGATGGATGCAGGCCGCACGCGCCCACCATGACGTAGTACAGGAGCCAACCGCCTTCGACGAGCGATCCCGACCCGTAGGCGACGCCGTGCAGGTTGAGCCAGCCGTACAGCGAGTCAGTGACCGCGAGAAGGATGAGCCCTCCGGTGAGCAGGTAGAAGGACGCACCGCGGCGGCCGGCGCCCGCCAGCAACCGCACCGCCAGGGCGACCATCATCAGGTCGGTGACGGGATAGGCAAACGACGCGACCCGCGCCGCCAGCCCGAGGGATCCCTTCGTGTACGGCTCCATCAGGAACACCCAGGAAAGGACGCCCGCCGCGATACCGACGATGAGGCAGTCGATGACGGCGGCTCGGTCGCGCCCGCTGCGGCGACGGATGATGAGGGCGAGGCCGGCGACCATGAACGGGATCCGACCGAGGTAGAACACGTCGGCGAGGCCCGGGAACTCGGTGACGTGG
>JAUZEM010000023.1 GCA_030839005.1 Actinomycetota bacterium
GCACCAGGTGGCGGCCGCGCCGGGCGGACCCGCGCACGTCCTGTTCAGTGACGATCGCGCCGAACACATTCCCGGCTGCAACATGGCGTTCTGGAAGGACCGGCTGATCGAGGTCGGTGGATTCGACCCGATCTTCACCGCCGCCGGCGACGACGTCGACGTGTGCTGGAAGGTGCTCGATCGAGGTTGGGAGATCGGGTTCCATCCCGCGGCGATGGTGTGGCACCACCGGCGGGCGGGCCTGCGGCGGTATCTGCGTCAGCAACAGGGCTACGGGCGCAGCGAGGCACTCGTCGAAGCACGACATCCGAGCCGCTTCACGCTCGGTGGCAGCGCACGCTGGCGCGGCCGCATCTACGGCTCGGGCTCGCCGTCGTTCGCGCGCCAGCGCGTGTATCGAGGCACGTACGGCACGGCCGCGTACCAGTCGGTGTACCGCGCCGACAGCCACGGGTTCGACGCGTTGCACCAGGCGGGAATTCCGGTTGCCGCAGCCGTCGCGTGCACCGCGCCGCTCGCTGTCGTCGCACCCGAGCTCGGAATCCCGGCGCTCGCGTCGTTGCTCTTCATGGGCTCGTTGGGCTGTGTCGACGCCGTCCGGGCTGCTCCGCCGCGCGCTGTCGTCCGGCGCCGGATGCGGTTCCGATGTTCGGTCGCGGCGATGCACGTGCTCCAGCCGATCGTCCGCAGCTGGGGCCGGAAGCGCCGCCGGATTCGCGGCCGCGACGAATCTGCGCCGCGCGGCGGCGGCTTCGACGCCACCGGCGTATCCAGGAAAGGTCGGGTGCTGGTCGTTGCGCACACCGGACCGCGGACCGAGCTCGTCGAGGCCATCGCCGCGCATGTCCGCCGGGCGGGCGTGCGCGTCATGACGTCGAATGGTTGGGACTCCTACGACGTTCGCCTCATCGGCTCGGCGCTGGTGCGCGGCGATCTCGTGACGAGCGCGTATCCCGAAGGGTACGTGCAGGTACGGATCCGGCGCCGGCCGCGCGGGTGGGGCGTCACGTTCGTGGTCGCCGGCCTCGCGTTCGCCGCGGCGATCGACCCGCTGGCGGCATTTTCGTTCTGCTGCCTCGCGGGGGCCGAGACCGGTCGTGGATGGTGGCGCACGGGGTCGCTCGTGCGCCGCGTCGTTCTGGAGGCGATGCAGTGAAGCGCGAGTACTGGAAATACATGGCCACGATCGTCCCGTACCTGAAGCGCCACAAGCTGCTCGCGTCCGCATCGCTGTTCCTGATGGCGGCGGGTGCGCTCGCCGCACTCGCGCAGCCCTGGCCGCTCGCGTTCGTGGTCGACAGCGTGCTCGGGCACCAAACGCCCCCGCAGACGATCACGCATCTCGTAGGCCGTTCACCCAACAGCCTGATCGTGTTCGCCGTGAGCGTGAGCATCGGAATCGTCCTGTTCAACAGCGTCGTCGGAGTGATCGACAGCTACGTCAACACGCGGCTCGAGCAGCGGATGGCGCTCGAGTTCCGCAGTGACCTGTTCGCCCATTGTGTTCGCCTCTCGCAGGCGTTCCACGACTACCGCAACCTCGGCGATTTCATCTACCGGATCAACTTCGAGGCCCATCACGTGGGCGCGGTGACCGTCGCGATCCCCGCGCTGATCCAGAGCGCGCTGACGCTGGTTGCGATGTTCGTCATCACCTACGCCATCTCGCCGACGCTCGCGTTGCTGGCCCTCAGCGTTGTGCCCTTCGTGTACCTGTCGATCGGTATCTACGGGAAGCACATCGAGCCGCGGCTCATCCGGGTGCGCGGCCTCGAAGGGCTGTCGCTCTCGATCGTCCACGAGGTGTTCTCGCGCCTGAAGGTCGTGGTCGGGTTCAACCGGGAGGAGCACGAGGGCGAGCGGTTCTGGCGGCAGGGCGACGACGCGGTGCGAGCC
This sequence comes from Actinomycetota bacterium, assembly GCA_030839005.1. GTDB lineage: Bacteria > Actinomycetota > Acidimicrobiia > IMCC26256 > PALSA-610 > PALSA-610. The sequence goes on from JAUZEM010000023.1 coordinate 1,897, forward strand.
CGCATCGGAGTGACGGTCGCACAAACCGTCTTCAACCTCGCGGTCGGGCTCATCACGGCGATCGGGACCGGCCTCATCCTGGGGATCGGGGCGCATTACGTGCTGGACAAGACCCTGTCGCTCGGACAGCTGCTCGTGGTGATCGCCTACGTCGGGTCGATCTACCAGCCGCTCCAGACCATCAGCTCGACGATGGGCGAGTTCCAGAACCATCTCGTCGCGCTGCGATTCGCGGGCGAGATCATGAGACTCGTACCCGACGTCGAGGACCAGCCGGATGCGCACGAGCTGCGTGACGTCCGGGGCGCGGTCGCGATGGAAGGACTCTGCTTCGACTACCGGACGCGTCAGGGAACGCTGAAGGACATCACGTTCTCGGTCGAGCCGGGACAGGTCGTCGCGATCGTGGGACCGACGGGCGCCGGAAAGTCGACGCTCGTCAACCTCTTGATGCGCTTCTACGACCCCACCGCGGGCCGGGTCCTCGTCGACGGTCACGACATCCGCACCGTGACCCAGCGGTCGTTGCGTCAGCACATCGGTCTGGTGCTGCAGGAGCCGCTGTTGCTCGGTGGCACCGTCGCCGACAACATCCGCTACGGGAAGCTGAACGCGACCGACGACGAGGTCGTCGAAGCCGCGAAAGCCGCCAACGCGCACGACTTCATCGCGCGGCTGCCCTCCGGCTACGACACCGAGCTCGGCGAGGGAGGCGCGCGCCTGTCGGGCGGCGAGCGTCAGCGGATCTGCATCGCGCGCGCGTTCGTCAAGGCCGCACCGATACTGATCCTCGACGAGCCCACGTCGTCGATCGACTCGCGCACGGAAGCCGTGATCCTCGACGCGCTCGACCGGCTCATGGTCGGACGGACGACGTTCATGATCGCCCACCGGCTCTCGACGGTCCGTCACGCCGACCAGATCCTGGTCGTCAACGACGGAGAGCTCGTCGAGCACGGCACGCACGAGGAGCTGATGGAACAGCACGGTCTCTACCACTCGCTCTCCGAGATGCAGTCGGGTGAGCGGCGCGCCCCGAAAGCTGCGCCCGAGCCGCCACGCGAAGTGCAGCCCGAAGTGCAGAGCCAAGCGCAAAGCGCCCTAGCGCCGAGCGACGACGAGCTCACGTGGACCGGCAGCGGCCTCGCCACGCGACCAAAGGTGGTCGTGCTCGGGATGATGACGAAGATCCCGGTCGCGGGCGTGGTGTGGCAGACGATGCATTACCTCGTCGGTTTGGAGCGACTCGGCTTCGACGCCTACTACGTCGAGGCCCACGCGCGAACGCCCTCGATGTTCGTCCACGCACCGCACGAGGACGTCGCCGACACCGCGGCCGCGTTCATCGCGGCGACCATGCGCCGCTTCGGGTTGGAACAACGGTGGGCGTTCCATGCGCTCCACGACGGGGACCGCTGCTACGGCATGACCCGGACGCAGCTGCAGCAGCTCTACCGGTCGGCGGCGCTGATCATCAACCTGCACGGAGGGACACGCCCACTCGAGGAGCACACGGCCGCGGGGACGCTGATCTTCATCGAGACCGACCCGGTCGCGCTGCAAGTCGAGCTCGACCAGGGCCGCGAAGACACGATCCAGATGCTCGAACAGCACGCGGCGTTCTTCACCTTCGCCGAGAACCTCGGTCACCCGAGCTGCGGACTGCCGGTCACGGATCGGTTCGCGTTCCGCCCGACACGCCAGCCCGTGCTGCTCGATCGTTGGGACGGCTCGCACGGCCCCGCCGAACGCTTCACCACCATCGGCAACTGGCGACAATCGCAGCGGGAGGTGCACTTCCGCGACGAGACCTACCTGTGGAGCAAGGATCTCGAGTTCCGCAAGGTCCTCGGCCTGCCGGGCCGATCGGACCAGCGTTTCGAGCTCGCGCTCGCCAGCTTCACCGAAGCCGACGAGCTGCTCCTGCGCGAGAACGGTTGGTTCGTCCGGCCGGCATCGGAGCTCTCCGACGACATCGAACGCTACCGCGCGTACATCGAGGGTTCTCGGGGCGAGTTCACCGTCGCGAAGGACCAGAACGTACGTCTACGGAGCGGCTGGTTCAGTGATCGGAGCGCCACGTATCTCGCGGCGGGGCGACCGGTCGTGACCCAGGAGACCGGCTTCTCCAACGTGCTCCCGACCGGACAAGGGCTCCTTGCCTTCGCGACGCTCGACGAGGCCGCGGCCGCCATCGAGACGATCAACGCGGACTACGGCCGGCACCAGGCCGCAGCCCGCGAGATCGCGCGCGAATGCTTCGCACACGACCGGGTGCTGAAGCCGATACTCGAACACGTCGGGCTGTCGCCGGCCGGACGGCGCTACGGGCTGCTGCCCGCGGAGTCGGCGCTGCCCGACGACTTGATCCTCACGCCGACCTCGAAGCGGCCGCTCTGCCTGGAGCCGGCCACGGTCGAGGCGGTGGGCGCGCGGCCCCACCCGACTCCGCGCCACCGCGCCGCCGTCGCGTTGGGCCCCCGGTGCGCCGCATCGGTCGTCGTCGTGACATTCGGTGATCTCGCGCTGGTGCGCATGTCGATCGAGAGCATCCTCGCGAACACCCAGTTCACGCGCTTCGAGATCATCGTGATCGACAACGGGTCCTCCCCCGAGACCGTGAGCTATCTGCAGGACGTGGCGAAGCAGTTCACCCGGGTGCAGCTCGTTCTCAACCCGCGCAACGAGGGGTTCCCCGCGGCGGTCAACCGTGGCCTGCAACTCGCGACGGGACGCGTGCTCGTCGTCCTCAACGACGATGTGATCGTCACGCCGCACTGGCTCGTCGGCCTCATTCGCCACCTCGACGACGCCGGCGTCGGACTCGTCGGACCCGCCACGAACGCGGCACCCAACGAAGCCCGAGTGCCCGCGACGTACCGAACCTACGGCGAGCTCATCGACTTTGCGGCCGAACGCCGGCATCGGCTGGGCGGGCAGGCCTTCGAGATCGGTGTCGCCACCATGTTCTGCGTCGCGATGCGGCGCGATGTCTTCGAGCGGGTCGGCCTGCTCGACGAGGACTTCGGAATCGGACAGTTCGAGGATGACGACTATGCGATGCGCGTCCGTCGCGCGGGATATCGAGTGGTATGCGCGGAGGACGTGTTCGTGCACCACTTCGGCGAGGCATCCTTCGGACGGCTCGCGTCGAGCGGTGAGTACGCGCAACAGATCCAGCGCAACCGACGTCTCTTCGAGACGAAGTGGGGAGTCGAGTGGGCGCCCCACGAACACCGTCCGACGCAGGACTACGAGCATCTCAAGGACGCGATCAAGCGCTACGCGCGCGAGCGCGACCTGCCGTGGGCCGACGTTCTGGTCGTGACCAACGGCGACGCCGATCTGCTCGACCTCGACGGAGTGAACGCGGGTCATTTCCCGCAGGGGCCGGGCGGTCAGTACACGGGGCACCATCCCGCGAACGGCGACGACGCGGTCCGCCAACTCGACGAACTGCACGCGCGGGGCGCGCGCTTCTTGGTGTTCCCACGAACGACGGCGTGGTGGCTCGAGCACTTCGCCGCGCTGCTCGAACACCTCGAGACGCACGCGACCGAGCTCGCCGGGGTTGACGAGTGCCGCGTGTTCGAGCTGGCGCCGACGACGCTCGAGACACCGGCTCCGTCGCGCGTCGGAACGAGGAGCTCGTGATGCCGGTTGCGATCGGCGGGATGCACCGGTCGGGTACCTCGATGACGGCGCGGCTCCTGAACGTCATGGGCACGTACCTGGGCGAGGAGTCGGACTTCGTGCCGGCCACCGCGGAGAACCCGGAGGGCTACTGGGAGCACCAGGGTTTCGTCGACGTGAACGACGAGATCCTGCACGAGCTCGGCGGAGGCTGGGACTGCCCGGTCGCGCTCCCGGCGCAGTGGAAAAACGAGGCGCGTCTCGCGCCGTTGCAGATTCGGGCCCGCCAGGTGATCAAGCAGCTCGGCGGGCACGAACGCTGGGGCTGGAAGGATCCCCGCAACAGCCTCACGCTGCCGTTCTGGCAGGAGCTCGTGCCGGGGCTCAAGGTCGTGATCTGCCTGCGCCATCCACTGGAGGTCGCGCTCTCCCTGCAACGTCGAGGGATGTTCTCGTACTCGCTGAGTGTCGCCCTCTGGACCACATACAACGAGCGGATCCTCGAGGCGACGGAGCCGTCGGACCGCCTCGTCACGCACTACGACAGCTACTTCGTCGACGGACCACGGGAGCTCGGGCGTCTCGCGGAATTCGCCGAGCTGCGTCCGGAAGCGTCGCGGACGCGGATCGCGCTCGAGTCGATCCAAGCGGATCACCGACACTCGCGTTTCACCGACGGCGACCTCCGCGATGCCGAAGTGGCGCCGCGTGTCGTCGACCTCTACATGCGCATGCAGGACGAAGCGGAGCGACCGCGGGAGCGCCGGGCATCGAAGCGCCGCCGTCGGGCGACGATCGAGTGGAAGAACAAGCGATCGCGCGAACTGCTCGCCGGTTCCGACCCATCGGCGCGGGAGCGACGACTCGACCGCGAGGTGATCGACAACGACGAGCTTCGACGAAAGCTCCGCAGGCTCCAACCGATGATCGCTCAACGCGAGCGGACGATCGAGGCGCTCGAGGCGCAGCTCAAGGAGATGCAGGCGACGCTGCGCGACGTCGAACGCAAACGCGATGTGCATGCCCGGACACTCGAGCAGAGCGACGCTCGGCAGGACGCGCTGATGAGCGTGGTGCGGGGCATCCGCGACCAGCTCGACCGGCGCGGCAACGAAGCGCAGAGCCTGCTCTACGAGTTGCACGGCCTGCAGACGGGCCGGCGCGCGTCTCCCCCGGCGGAGGGCAAGGACCACGCCTACCGCCAAACCGTGGATCGCCTGCGCGAGTCCGTGCATGCCCATGTGCCGCAGGACGCGACGGTCCTCGTCGCGAGTCGTGGCGACGAGGAGCTCGTCAAGCTGTACGGACGCCGAGCCTGGCACTTCCCGCGGCTGCTCGACGGGACGTATCTCGGTCATCACCCCGCGAACAGCGAAGCCGCGATCGTCCACCTCGAGGCGATGCGGGCACTGGGCGCGAGCCACTTCGTATTGCCGGAGGCCAACCGCTGGTGGCTCGATCACTACACGGATCTCGGCCGCCATCTCGAAACCCGATGTCGACTCGTGTTCCGCAACGACGACGTCTGCCGGATCTACTCCTTGATCGACCGACCGCGCGGCGCGGGAATCCTCGAAGCCGACGCGTTCGGCGAAGTGGTTGCCGAGTTCCGGGCGCGATTCGACCGGGATCCGATGATCCTGGATTGGGACACGAGCCGCGACATCGGCCGGGACCTGCCCGAGCTCCCGGTCTTCGCACCGCCCGCCGCCCGCGAACCGCGCGGCGCCCTCGACTATCTCGACCACACGATCGACATCGTCACTCTCGCGTCACGCGAGCCGGCGCGGGTCCGCGAAGCCGAACGTGTCGCCTCCGCGGCGGTTGTGATCTTCGACGACGAGACCGCGCTGTCGCCGGGCCGTGCGTACGGCGGTCGGCGGCTTCCCGAGGTCACCTGGCTCGACGATGCGGCGTCACCCCTTCCGTCGCTCTCGATCGTCGTGCCGTGCTACGACGGCGTCGCGCTCACACGCGTCTGCCTCGACTCGCTCGCGCAGGTCATGACGCCGGGCATCGCGTGCGAGGTCATCGT
>JAUZEM010000025.1 GCA_030839005.1 Actinomycetota bacterium
CGGCGAGGCGCTGGAGGGGTGCAACGAGCAGCTCGTCGCCACAAGGCCGGATCTCGTCGCCCGGATGCACGACGAGTTCTTCTCGGTGGGGAGCGACGGCGTCGAGACGGCCACTTTCGGCGCCTTCCCGCTCGTGCTCAACGAGTACGGACTCGCCGGACAGACCTTCGAGCTGAACAAGCGCGCCGCGGAGATCGCGCGCGAGGTTGCCACAGGTCACGCCGCCGACGGCCGTCCCCGCTTCGTGATCGGCTCGATCGGACCGGGCACGCGTCTCCCGTCGCTGGGCCAGATTCGTTACGAAACGCTGCGCGACGACTTCGCGCTCCAAGTCGACGGGCTGATCGCGGGCGGCGTCGACGTGCTGCTCGTCGAGACCGTTTACGACCTTCTCCAAGCAAAAGCGGCGATCAACGGTGCGCGCGCGGCGATGCGACGCGCCGGGCTGTCGTCGCCGATTCCGATCATGGTTCAGGTCACGGTCGAGACGACCGGACGCATGCTCGTCGGCACGGAGATCGGCGCCGCGCTCACCGCGCTCGAAGCGATGCGGCCCGACGTCATCGGCATGAACTGCGCGACCGGTCCGGCCGAGATGACAGAGCACCTGCGCTATCTCGCGCAGCACGCGCGCACGTTCTTGTCGGCACTGCCGAACGCAGGGCTCCCGTCGGTCGTCGACGGCCGCACCCACTACGACCTGACCCCGGCCGCGCTCGCGGAGGCGCACGAGCGTTTCGCGTCGGAGTTCGGTGTGAATGTCGTCGGCGGTTGCTGCGGCACGACACCAGAGCACCTGAGGCAGGTCGTCGAGCGGCTCGACGGCCGCGCGCCCGTGTTGCGGAGCCCCGAGTTCGAGCCGGGATGCTCGTCGATCTACTCGCACGTGCCGTTCGAGCAGGAGCTCGCATACCTGGCGATCGGTGAGCGTACGAACGCGAACGGCTCGAGGAAGTTCCGCGACGCGATGCTCGAGGCCGATTGGGACACCTGCGTCGTTATGGCGCGCGAGCAGGTGAAGGAAGGTGCGCACGTGCTCGACGTGTGCGTCGACTACGTCGGACGCGACGGCGCCATCGACATGGACGAGATCGCCGGTCGCTTCGCGACCCAGGCGTCGCTTCCGCTGGTGTTCGACTCGACGGAGCCCCTCGTGCTCGAGGCGGGCCTGCAACACCACGGGGGCAAAGCGCTGCTCAACTCCGCCAACCTCGAGGAGGGCGAGGACGAGGGCAAGCGGATGGATCGGGTGTTCCGGCTCGCGCGCGAGTACGGCGCCGCCGTCATCTGCCTGACGATCGACGAGGAGGGGCAGGCCCGCACAGCCGACTGGAAGCTGCGGGTCGCGCGCCGGATCTACGACATCGCCATCGAGCGCTACGGCCTGGAGCCGGCCGATCTGATCTTCGACGCGCTCACGTTCCCGCTATCGACCGGCGACGACGACCTCCGCCGCGATGCGATGGAGACGATCGAGGCCATCCGGCGCATCAAGGCCGAGCTTCCCGGCGCGCACACCGTGCTCGGGTTGTCGAATGTGTCGTTCGGATTGAAGCCCTCGGCCCGGCACGTGTTGAACAGCGTCTTCCTGCACGAGTGCCGCGAGGCGGGGCTCGACGCCGCGATCGTGCATGCGGCGCGCATCGTTCCTCTGCACCGGATCGACGAGCAGCAGCGCACCGCGGCGCTCGATCTCATCTACGACCGGCGGCGGGAGAACTACGACCCCCTCACCGAATTCATGGCGCTCTTCGAGAACGTCGAGGCCGGCGCGATCGAAAAGGAAGACCGCTCGGGCTGGCCGGTGGCCGAGCGCTTGAAGCACCGCATCATCGACGGCGCGCGCGACGGGCTGGAGACCGACCTCGACGAGCAGCTCACGACGATGACACCGCTCGAGATCGTGAACGACGTGCTCCTCGACGGCATGAAGGTCGTCGGCGAGCTGTTCGGCAGCGGTCAGATGCAGTTGCCGTTCGTACTGCAGTCGGCCGAGACGATGAAAGCGGCCGTCGCGTTCCTCGAGCCGATGATGGAGAAGGCCGACGCCGCGGGCAAGGGCACGGTGGTTCTGGCGACCGTGAAGGGCGACGTACACGACATCGGCAAGAACCTCGTCGACATCATCCTCACCAACAACGGGTACCTCGTCTACAACCTCGGCATCAAGATCGCGATCAACGAGATGATCGAGAAGGCGCTCGAGGTGAATGCCGATGCGATCGGCATGAGCGGCCTCTTGGTCAAGTCGACTCTGATCATGCGCGACAACCTCGAAGAGCTGAACACGCGGGGGCTCGCCGACCGCGTGCCGGTGTTGCTCGGCGGCGCGGCCCTGACCCGCAACTACGTCGAGCGCGACCTGCGCGAGGTCTACGACGGCCGCGTGTTCTACGGCAAGGACGCGTTCGAAGGCCTGCGCACGATGGACACCCTCGTCCAGGGCCGGCGCGACGGCACACTCGACGAGAAGTTCGGACGCGAACCGGGCGGACGCAACTTGCCGCCCCGGAAGTCGCAACAACCGGTCGACGAGACCATCGAGATCCCGGCGCGCTCCGACGTCGCCACCGACGTTCCCGTTTTCACGCCGCCGTTCGTGGGTTCTCGGGTCGCCAAGGGCATCTCGCTCGACGAGATAGCCGGCTACGTGAACGAGACCGCCCTGTTCCGCAACCAGTGGCAGTTCCGTCCCGAGTCGGGTGAGCCCGACCCCGATTTCAAAGCGCGCATCCGTCCGACATTGCGCGCTCAACTCGACATCGCGAAGCAAGAGGGTCTGCTCGTACCGGCGGCCGCGTGGGGCTACTTCGCGGTGAACAGCGACGGCGAGAACCTGGTCGTCTGGAAGGACGACACCCGCACCCAGGAATGGTTGCGCTTCCAATATCCGCGCCAGCGCAAAGCGCCGTGGCTCTCGATCGCCGACTTCTTCCGCCCGATCGACTCCGGCGAGACCGATTACGCCGCCTTCCACGTCGTCACGATGGGGTCCGCCGCGAGCGCACGCGAAAAGGAGTTGTTCGCCGCGGACAAGTACCAGGACTATCTGCTCTTGCACGGGCTGTCGGTCGAGATGACCGAAGCGCTGGCGGAGTTGTGGCACCGCCGGATCCGTGAGGAGTGGGGCTTCGCCGACGAGGACGGCCCGACGCTCACCGGCCTGTTCAAGCAGCAGTATCGCGGGTCGCGTTACTCGTGGGGCTACCCGGCGTGCCCCGACCTCGACGACCAGACGAAGGTCGCCGAGCTCTTGGAGATCGACCGGATCGGCGTCGCGCTCACCGAGGAGTTCCACCTCGTACCCGAGCAGTCGACGAGCGCCATCATCGTCCCTCACCCCGAGGCTAAATATTTTGTCGTTTAGCTAGCTGCGCGGCCGGCTGGCGCCGGCGAGTTGAGGCTGTGCCAAACGGACGCGAGCTTCCTGCGCTTGCGCTTCGCCCTCGCTCCGGGCGCCGCAGCACGCGCTCACGGGCGAATAACCGCACGCGCTACTAGGTCGGTGCCGAACGCCGTCAGGATTGCCAGGTAGAGCAAGCCCGTTGCGGCCATCACGGCGGAGTAGTAGCGCTCGCGCAACGCGGCCCAGGTGAGGGCGACGAGTCCGATCGTCATCGCCGCGCACGCGACCCAGATCCAGCCGAGCACGCCGTGGTAGCCGTCGTCGATGACGCCGTCGAGCACCTGCACCATTCCGGTCGGCCACAAGAACACCGCGATCTCGAAGGGCCAGGCGACGGCAGTCCACGCGACGAGCTCCTTGAGCGGCTCGCGCGGAAGTCCCGGCTGCACGAGATACCAGTGCCCGAGCAGCATCGCGTCGCTCACGCTCCCCAGGAACACCGCGCCGACCGCCAGCCGGGCCACGGCGAGAAGGTAGGGCCCGCCTGCGAACTGGGCGGCCGCGAGCAGGCCGGCGGCACCGCAGACGGGCGCGATCAGATCGAGCGCCGGCGGAAACTCCCGGCCGCGGTCGAGCGCGTCCTCCTCGCCGGCGCGGCCGATCATCGCCGAGACCCGCGCCCGTCGCGCCGCGCGCACTTCTTCGCGCCCGCGCACGCCGGCTCGACGGCGCTGTACCGACACCGCGAGCGCACCTGCCGTTGCGGCGGCACACCCGAGCGCGGCCAGCGCAGCGACGACGCGCGCCGCGGTGAGATCACCCGTGAAAAAGCTGGCCGCCGCGCCCGCGGCGAAGGTCGCGAAGACGATGCGGATCAGCCAGCCGTAGCCCAGGCTGACCTCGCGGCGGCGGGTCGTCACCCAGCCGAACAACAGCCCGCCCGTCGCCCACTGCACGAGGAAGGTCGCGGCGTCGAGCTTCACGCAACGATCGCGATATCACGCGGCGCGTCGTTCAGGCGCAAGGGCCCGTCGTCTGTGGCGACGACGATGTCCTCGAGTCGCATCCCGAAGCGTGCGGGAAAATAGATTCCGGGCTCGACGCTGAACGCGTGCCCGGCCTCGAGCGGGCTGGTGTTCCCCGCGACCATGTAGGGATCTTCGTGCGCCTCGGCGCCGATCCCGTGGCCCACCCGATGCACGAAGTACTCGCCGAAGCCGGCGCCGGTGATCACCTGCCGCGCCGCCGCGTCGACGTCCTGGCACGCAGTGCCGACGGTGGCGGCGCGCACTCCTGCTTCTTGCGCCTCGGCAAGAACTGAATACACGTCGTCGACTTCGGTTGACGGCGCGCCGACGTGGAACATGCGGGTGATGTCGGAGCAATAGCCGTCCATCGTGCCGCCGAAGTCACAGAGAACGAGGTCGCCTTCGCCGATCACGCGCGCCGCCGTCGGTTCGTGGTGCGGGCTGGCGGCGTTCGCCCCGGCCGCGACGATCGCGAAATTTGCACGTTCGTGGCCTGCCTCGAGCATCCGCTCGACCAGCTCGCGATGCACATCGAGCTCGGTCCGGCCCGCGAACCGGACGGACCCCATGTCGCACGCGATGGCGTCGACCGCGTGCGCCGCGCGCGTCAACGCGGCGATCTCGTCTGCGTCCTTGACCATGCGGATCGGGGCGACGACGTCGGCACTGCGCACGAACGAGCACGAGGGAACCGCGTCCTGAAGGTCGAGCAGGAACCGCGCCCACGTGTGGTCGCCGATCGCCACCCGACGGGCCGAAGGTCGGATCATTCCGGCGACGAGCGCGATCGGGTCGTCGGTCTCCTCCCACGCCACGATCTCGAACAGCTCCGATCGGGGAGTGACACGTGCTACCTCGAGGCGGGGGATGACGAGCCGGGCGTCGCCGGTCCGGGGCAGGACCAGCATCGTCAGGCGTTCGAGGGGCATGGCCTCGTAACCGGTGAGGTACGGGAGCTCGGGTCCGGTCGAGAGCAACAACACGTCGACGCCGAGCTCGGCCATGCGCGCACGCACGCGCGCGATTCGACCGGCGAGCCTCACGCGTCGACCTCGGGCCGGCCGTCGAGGCCGGGCAGGCCGTCGATGCTGAGTGCGTTCTTGCTCTCCCAGTAGGCCGCGATCCCGTCGTCCCCCTTGTTCTTCGCCCAGTCGACCAGGCGATCCCGGTCGTCGACGAGATCCATGAGCGGGACCGCGTAGCCGCACGACGTCGTCACCCGCTCGACCGTGACGTCGATGATCGATCGCCGGCCGGGGAGATCGGGGAATTCGGGAGCGAGCGCGTCGAACGCCGGCGAGCCCACCACGTGCACGGCGCCCCGGCCATAGATCCGGGAGATGCGCGGGTTGCCATTGAACGCGCACGCCATGAGGGTGATGCGGCCGTTGTCGCGCAGGTGCGCGATCGTCTCCACTCCGCTGCCGGTCAGGTCGAGATAGGCGACCCGGTCGCCGGCGAGCACACGCAACGTGTCGAGGCCCTTGGGCGAGAGGTTCACATGGCCCGTATCGCCGCCGGGCGCCGTGGCGACGAAGAAAACGGGTTGTTCACGCCACCACCGCGCCAGATCGGGACTCAGCGACGTAAAGCGCTCGGCCATGCGCCCATTCTCTCAGTGCCGGGCCGAGACGAGCCGATCCGCGCCCTCGCGCGCGTGATAGCTCGAACGCACGAGGGGGCCCGACGCGACGTGGGCGAAGCCGAGGGACTCGCCGTGCTCGCGCAGCGCCGCGAACTCGTCGGGGTGCCACCACTTCACGACCGGCAGGTGATCCGCCGACGGCCGCAGATACTGGCCGATGGTCAGGAGCTCGACGCCGACCGCGCGCAGGTCGGCCATCGCGGCCCGAACCTCCGCGTCGGTCTCGCCCATGCCGAGGATCAGGCCCGACTTGGTGACCAGGCCCGCGGCTCGGGCGCGGCCGAGCACCGCGAGCGACCGGGCATATCCCGCCGACGGGCGAACCAACCGTTGCAGGCGCGCGACCGTCTCGAGGTTGTGGTTGAGCACGTCGGGGCGCGCGTCGAAGATCGTCGCGAGCGACGCCGCGTCGCCCTTGCAGTCGGAGATCAGCAGCTCCACCGCCGTGCCGGGACTCGTCGCGCGGATCGCGTGAACCGTTGCCGCGAAACCCGCGGCGCCTCCGTCGGGCAGGTCGTCGCGTGCGACGCACGTGATGACGGCATGGGCCAGATCGAGCGCGGCGACGGCGTCGGCCACCCGTTGCGGCTCCTCGACGTCGAGCGCGAGCGGTTTGCGCGTGTCGACCTGGCAGAAGCCACACGCACGCGTGCAGCGATCGCCGTTGATCATGAAGGTCGCGGTGCGATCGGCCCAGCACTCGTAGATGTTCGGGCAGCCGGCCTCTTCGCACACGGTATGCAGGTCGAGGCGCCGGGTTAGCTGCTTGAGCTCGATGTAGCCCTCGTCGAACCGGGCGCGCACCCGCATCCACTCGGGGCGCTTGCGCGTCAGCGCGATCGCGACGCCTTCGGGACGCGCGGGCCGGTGCCAGGCGACATCTTGACGGTCCGGGTCCTGCCGCTCCTGCTCGTGGCCCTCGAACGCCTTGGAGAACCGCGCGATCACACTGTCGACGACGGCGCGCATCTCGACCGGACGACCGAGCAGCCGCACCATGGAGGTAACCCCGCGATCGCGGATGCCGCACGGGATGATGTGGTCGAACATCGAGAGGTCGGGATCGACGTTCAGCGCGAATCCGTGCCGGGTCCGTCCCCGCGACACCCGGACGCCTATCGCCGCGATCTTCTCGTCGCCGACCCAGACGCCGGTGTAGCCCGCCGAACGATCTGCTGCGATCCCGAAGTCGGCGCACACCGCCATCAGAACGTCCTCGAGCTTGCGGACGTAGGCGACGACGTCGCGTTGGCCCGCCCGCCATTCCTCGAGGGAGATGATCGGGTAGCCGACGAGCTGGCCCGGACCGTGATACGTCACGTCGCCGCCGCGATCGGCCTCGACGAGCTCGGCGCCGACCGTTGCGGGATCGCGGAGCACGTGCTCGACCTTCGCGCTCGACCCGAGCGTGTACACGTGCGGATGTTCCTGGAGCAACAGGTAGTCAGTGTCGGCATGCTCGTGGATCGCGCGCTGCAAGGCTTCCGCCTCGGCGTACGGGACGGGCCCGAGCCAACGGGCTCTCACGCGAGCTCGGCTTCCCAGTCGTGCGTCTCGAGCTCCACGCGCAACGCGTTCAGGAACGACGCCGCGTAGGCACCGTCGAACGCACGGTGATCCCACGCGAGCGACAGGAATCCGACGTGATGCACTGCGATCGCGTCGTCGCCATCAGCACCTTCGACGACCACCGGCTCCTTGCGGATCGCGTCCGTCGCCATGATCGCGACTTGCGGCTGATTGATGATGGGGAAGGTCTGCGCGGTGCCGAACGGACCCATGTTGGTGATGGTGAACGTCCCTCCGACGATGTCGTCGGGGCTGAGCTGCTTCGATTTCGCGCGCGCCGCCAGGTCGCGGATCTCCCGCGCGAGCAATCGGAGCCGCTTCCCGTCGGCGTTGCGGATCACCGGCGCGATCAAGCCCTTGAACTGCAGATCGACGGCGATCCCGAGGTTGATGTCGCGGTGCACGATGAGCGTCTCACCTTCGACGCTTGCGTTGACGTGCGGGTAGTCGTGCACGACATCACAGAACGCGCGGGTGATGAAGGGCAGGTACGTGAGCGCGAATCCTTCCTCCGACCGCCACTCCGCCTGCTGCGCCTGGCGCACGCGCTCGACGCGCTCGAAGTCGACCCGCACCGACGTGTAGACGTGCGCGCTCGTCGCGAGCGATCGCACCATGTGCTCGGCGGTTCGCCGGCGGATGTTGTCGAAGGCCACAACTTCGTCGCCTTCCGCGCGCGCGGCGTTCGGCGCCGCCGAGGCCGGCCCGGCAGGTGCACGTGCAGGTGCGGGGGCGGGGGCAGGGGTTTCGGGAGCAGGTGTCGCTCCGCGGGCGCGCGCGGCGTCGAGGACGTCGTTGCGCGTGATCCGGCCGCCCCCTCCGGTGCCGCGTATCCCGGCCGCGTCGAGACCCTGCTCCTCGATCAGGCGACGCACGATCGGCGACGTCACCGCGCCACCACCGTTCGGAGGCGCCGGCGCGGGCGCAGGCGCGGGTGTCGCGGGCGGAGGAGTCGCCGAGGGAGCACTCGGCGGCGGGGGTGCGGGGGGTGCGGCCTCGGCAACGGGCGCGGCCTCGGCAACGGCCGCGGCTTCTGCAACCGGCGCGGCCTGTGCGCCGGGCCCAACTTCCTCGGGAGCAGCAACGGGGGCGGGGTCACCGGCCGCCGCGGACGGCGAGGCACCGGCGGCACCCGCCTGCTCGGAGATCACCGCGAGGCGTGCACCGACCGGCACCGTCTCACCTTCCTGCACGACGATCTCGGTGACGTACCCGGCTTGCGGGGCCGGCACCTCGGAGTCGACCTTGTCGGTCGACACCTCGAACAACGGCTCGTCCGCGTCGATCTTCTCGCCGACCTGCTTGAACCACTTCGTGATCGTGCCTTCGGTGACAGTCTCACCGAGTTGCGGCATCGTGACGTCCATGAGCTCCTGCCCTTAAGCGTGTAGTGCCTTTAAGCGTGTAGTGAGCGTCCGGTGAGCGCGAGCACCGACTCGCCGAACAGCTCCGACAACGACGGATGCGCGTGGATCAACAGGCCCACATCGGCCGGGGTGGCCTCCCAGTTGACGCTGAGGTACCCCTCGGCGATCAGTTCGGTCGCCCACGGGCCGGCGATGTGCACGCCGAGGATCGCGCCACCGCGCTCCGCGACGATCTTCATCATTCCGTCGGTCTCCCCGATGATGAGCGCCCGCCCGTTACCCATCCACCTGTGCACCGATGTCTCGACCTCGTACCCGCGTTCTTTGGCCTGCGCCTCGGTCAGCCCGCAGAACGCGACCTCGGGGTGGCAATAGATGCCCCACGGGACCTTGTCGTAGTCGATCGGCACCGGCGACTCTCCGAGCATCGTCTTGATCGCGACGATCCCCTCCGAGAACGCGACGTGCGCGAGTTGAGGCGTCGCCACCACGTCGCCGGCCGCGTACACGCCGTCGACGTTGGTGCGCATGTTCCCGTCGACCGTGACGAAGCCGCGCTCGTCGACCTTGACGCCCGCGCCGTCGAGACCGATGTCCTCGGAGCGCGGACGTCGCCCGACCGACACCACCACCTTGTCGACCCGCAGCTGCTCCTCACCGCTCTTGCCCTCGAAGCGCACGGCCTTCCCGTCGAACCCCATCACGCGAACACCGGTGTGCGTTGTGACGCCTCGCTTCTGGAACGCACGGACGACCGTCTGCGCCACCTGCTGGTCGACCCCGCTGAGGATCTGAGGCAGTGCCTCGAGGATCGTGACGTCCGACCCGGCATCGACGAGGAATGATGCGAATTCACAGCCGATCGCGCCGCCGCCGATCACTGCGACGCGCGGGGGGATCTCGTCCAACTGGAGCACTTCGTCGGACGAGAGCACGCGCGTCCCGTCGAACTCGAATCCGTCGACCGCGAGCGCGCGCGCAGACGAGCCGGTCGCGATGAGCACGTTGTGTCCGCGGATCATGCTTCCGTCGGAAACGCTGAGCGACCGCCCATCGGACGCCAGCGCTCCCGTGCCGGCGACGATCGTTACCTTGCGGCCTTTCAACAGGGTCTCCAGACCCGAGGTGAGGCGATCGACCACCGCCTGCTTGCGCGTCTGCGAGGTTGCGAGCTGCAGCGCGGGGTCGGAGGTCAGAACACCGAACTCGGCGGCGGCGCGTACGGTGCGCAGCACCTCGGCGGTCTGCAGCAGTTCCTTGGCGGGGATGCAACCGCGATGCAGGCACGTACCGCCCATGCGCTGCTCCTCGACGATGGCGATGCTCATCCCCGCGCTCGCGCCGTACAGCGCGGCCGCGTACCCGCCCGGGCCACCACCGAGTACGACGAGGTCGAAGTCGTCAGCCATCTCGTCGGTTCCTCTCGTCGTGATCCACCTCGTCGAAGTTCGCTTTCATCGATTCACGAGGACGACCTGGAAGGCGAACGCGACCAGGATCAACAAGGCGGTGAGCGCCGCGAGAACGATGTAGGTCCGGGTGCTCACGGCAACCTCGGCGCTCTCGCTTCGCTTCGCCGGTACGGTTTCCGCACGCGCCGAGGCTATCCCTCCGTCTCCGGCACCCGGCCCCGGCGCCGAGCCGCTTGAGGCCGCTCCTCGGGAGACGAGTAACCTCTCACGTTCGTGGTCGAGCGTGTACAGCGGCTGGCGGGCGCCGCCAAGAAGCTCCCCTTACCCGAAGGCACTTGGGCGATCGGCGCCGGCCTCGTCGTCGTCGGTCTGAGCGCGTACGGCTTCCAGATTCTTGCGGCAAAGCGATTGTCGGACAGTGATTTCACGTCACTCAACGTTCTCTGGGCGATGGTCTTCGTGTTCTCGCCCGGCCTGTTCCAGCCGCTCGAGCAAGAGGTGGGCCGCGCGGTCTCGGCCCGTCGAGTCCGAGGCGAAGGCGGCGGCCCGCTGGTGAAGCGCGCCGCCCTGCTCGGAGGCCTGCTCGCGCTCGCGGTCATCGCGACCGCCGCCATCGCGCATCAGAAGATCATCGACCAGATGTTCGACGGTCGGGGCATCCTGATCGTCGCCCTGTTCGTCGCGATCCTCTGTTACTGCGTCGCCTTCATCACCCGCGGGACCCTGGCGGGAAACGGCCGCTTCGGCGCATACGGCCTGATGCACGGCTCGGAGGGCATCGTACGCATCCTCGCCTGCATCGTCTTGTTCGCGATCGGCACGAAATCAGTGGGCCCCTGGGGCTTCGCCCTCGCGGCGCCACCAATGCTCGCCGTCGCGATCTCGCTCCGTGGCCAGCACGATCTCATGCTGCCCGGCCCGCAAGCGCCCTACTCCGAGCTGTCGGGAGCGCTCGCGTGGCTCCTCCTGGGGTCGGTGCTCGCGCAGCTGCTCTCGTACGCCAGCGTGTTCGGGGTGAGTCACTTCGCAACCCCCAGCCAAAAGGACGTCAGCTCGCACTTCATCACCGGCCTGTTCGTCGCCCGCGTGCCGCTGCTTCTGTTCCAGGCCGTTCAGGCCGCGCTGCTGCCGAAGCTCGCCGCGCTCGCGAGTGAGGGCAAGCACGACGACTTCCGGATCGGCATGCGCCGATTGATCGCCGTGGTGCTCGTGCTGTGCGTAAGCGGAACGATCGCCGCCACGCTCATCGGACCCTGGGCCGGCAAGAAGCTGTTCGTCAGCAAATGGGATCTCGGCAACCGCGACATGTTCCTGCTGACGCTCGCGGCGACGGCCTTCATCGTTGCGCTCACTCTCGCACAGGGCCTCATCGCACTGAAGGCCTACAAGCAGAGTGCATTCGCGTGGATCGTCGGCATCGTCTCGTTCGTCGTCGCGGTCTCCCTCGGTCACGACCTGATCCTCCGCAACGAGCTCGCCTTCCTCGCCGGCGGAGGTGCGGCCGCAATCGTGATGGCCGGTCTCCTCGTCCCACGGATGCGCCGCGGCGGCGCGACGCTGCAAGACCTGGTTGAGGTCGTCGAGCACGAACCGCTCGAAATCTGAAGGCCGCGGAGCGATGGGCGCGCTGCAATCCGAGGTTCCTGCGGACGAGCCACAGGCTCACCTTCCCGCGCTCGTTCGTCTCGCGCGGCCCAAGCAGTGGATCAAGAACGTTCTCGTCATCGCCGCGCCGGGCGCGGCCGGAGTCCTCGGCGAAGGGACCGCGCTCGCGCGCACGACCGTCGCGTTCGTGTGCTTCTGCCTGGCCGCGAGCGGGAGCTACTTCCTCAACGACGCGCTCGACATCGACGCCGATCGCCGACATCCCACGAAGCGCCGGCGGCCGATCGCGTCGGGCGAGGTGTCGGTGCGTACCGCGGTCACCGGCGGCATCGTGCTCGTGACGGCTGCCATTGCGCTCTCGTTTGCCGCCCGGTGGCAGCTCTCGCTCGTCATCGGCGGCTACCTGCTGCAGACCGTGTTGTACAGCGTGTGGCTCAAGCACGAGGCCGTGCTCGATCTCGCGTGCGTCGCGTCGGGCTTCGTGCTCCGCACGATCGCCGGTGGCGTCGCGGTCGGAGTGACGATCTCGCCGTGGTTCCTCATCGTCGCGGGCTCCGCCTCGCTCTTCATGGTCACGGGCAAGCGACACGCGGAGATGGTGGAGCTCGGCGACCACGCGGGCAGTCACCGGCTCACCTTGGCGATGTACTCGCGCGAGTTCCTCAGCTACGTACGCGCAGTCGCGTCGAGCGTCACCGTGCTCGCGTATTGCCTCTGGGCGTTCGAGAAGTCGTCGACGGTAGGGAATCCAGTGTGGTTCGAGCTGTCGATCGTGCCGTTCGTTCTCGGCATCCTTCGCTACGCACTGCTCCTGGAGCAGGGCCGGGGCGGGGCGCCCGAAGAGCTCGTGCTCGCCGACCGCGTCCTGCTCGCGATGGGCGCGGCGTGGGCACTCTCGTTCGCGCTCGCGGTGCACGGTTCGTGATCGCTGCGCCGGAACTGCTCTCGGGTTGGGGCCGCACCTCACCGACGCTCGCGACCGTTCACCGGCCGGACGACCTCGAGCACATCGTCTCGCAAGTAGCCGCGCCGAGCCCCCGCGGTGTGATCGCGCGTGGGCTCGGCCGGTCCTACGGCGATGCCGCGCAGAACGCCGGCGGCGACGTGTTGTCGTGCAGCAATCTCGACGCAGTACTCGCGATCGACGTCGAGAAGGGCACGGTGACCGTAGAGAGTGGCGTGAGCCTCGACACACTCCTCCGGGTGCTCCTGCCGCTCGGCTGGTTCCCCATGGTCATACCCGGCACGAGCTATGTCACGATCGGCGGCGCGATCGCATCCGATATCCACGGCAAGTTCCGCCACGGCTCCTTCGCCGACTACGTCGACCGTATGCGGGTCGTCACTCCCGCGCGCGGTGCTTGCATGCTCGAACCCGAGGGCGACGCCAAGGAGTTCTGGGCCACGACCGGCGGCATGGGTTTGACCGGTGTCATCACGGAGGCCACGCTCAAACTCCAACCCGTCCAGACCTCGCGCATCGTATGCGACACGGAA
Organism: Actinomycetota bacterium; assembly: GCA_030839005.1. GTDB lineage: Bacteria > Actinomycetota > Acidimicrobiia > IMCC26256 > PALSA-610 > PALSA-610. Next base: position 13,470 of record JAUZEM010000025.1, read on the forward strand.
CGCACCAACGACGTCGACGACTGTATGGCGCGCATGCTCGAACGCGATCACGAGTACCGCTACTCGGTCGCCTGGATCGACTGCCTCGCGTCGGGCGGCCACCTCGGGCGCGCCGTGCTGACGCGAGGCAACCACGCCACATTCGACGATCTGGCGTTCTCCGACCGCGCTACCGCGCGTGAGTACATGCCGCGCACACTGCTGGCCGCTCCACAGTGGATCCCGAACGGTCTGCTCAACCCGCTCACCGTGCGCGCGTTCAACGAGCTGTGGTTCCGCAGGGCACCGCGCGAGCCGCACCGCGTCGTCGAAGGCATCAAGCCCTTTTTCTTCCCGCTCGACAGCGTTCGCGATTGGAATCGCATCTACGGACCGCGCGGCTTCGTTCAGTACCAGTTCGTGGTCCCCTCCGGATCGGAGCGGGTCGTGCGTACGGCCCTCCAGCGATTCAGCGCCGCCCGGGTTCCCACGTTCCTCGCGGTCCTCAAACGCTTCGAGCACGACAGCCGATCGCTCATCGGGTTCCCCATCTCGGGCTGGACGCTCGCGCTCGATATCCCGGCGGCGCCGGAGCTGACCCCGTTGCTCGACGGTCTCGACGAGCTGGTCGTGGAAGCGGGCGGCCGCGTCTACCTGACGAAGGATTCCCGCCTGCGGCCGGAATTGCTTGCGGCCATGTACCCGCGCCTCGACAATTGGCGGTCCACCCGCGCCGCCCTCGATCCCGGCAACCTGCTGCGAAGCGACATGGATCGCCGGCTCGACCTCAGCGGCGCCGGCAGGAGAGGCGCATGATGGAGGCTCTGGCGTGAGGGACGCGTTGGGCGAGGTGCAGTCGGTGCTCGTGCTCGGAGGAACCTCCGACATCGCGCTCGCGACCGTTCGCAAGGTCGTCGCCCGGCGCGGCGCGCGCGTGGTACTCGCCGCTCGCAAGCCCGAAACTTGCGACTCGGCGGCCGCCGTGCTGCGTGACGCCGGCGCGTCCGAGGTCCACTCGGTCGCGTTCGATGCGACCGACTTCGCATCGCACGAGGGCTTCGTGCGCGCCACGTTCGACCGCTTCGGCGACTTCGACCTCGTGCTCGTCGCGTTCGGCGTCCTGGGCGACCAGGCTCGCGCCGAACACGATCCGGGCGCCGCGCTCGAGATCGTGCAGACCAATTTCTCCGGGACCGTGTCGGTGACAGTGCCGGTAGTCACCCGCCTGCGCGCCCAGGGCCACGGCGACCTGGTGCTCCTTTCGTCGGTCGCGGGCGAGCGCGTGCGGCGCTCGAACTTCGTGTACGGCTCGTCCAAGGCCGGCATCGACGGCTACTACCAGGGTGTCGCCGCGTCACTCGCGACGAGCGGAGTGCGCGTGATGATCGTGCGCGCCGGGTTCGTGCACACGAAGATGACCGACGGGCTGAAGGCGGCGCCGCTTTCGGTCACAGTCGACGCGGTCGCCGACGCCGTCGTACGCGGGCTGGCACGCGGTCGCGAGATCGTATGGGTCCCCCCCGCGATGCGCTACGTGATGGTCGTGCTCCGGCACCTGCCCGTCGCCGTCTTCCGTCGACTGCGCTTGTAATGCGCTCGTGAGCCGGCGGACCCTCGCCGCCTTCGACTTCGACGGCACGCTGACCCGGCGCGACACGCTGGTCCCGTTCCTCGCGACCATCGCCGGGCGCGCAACGCTCCTCCGCGCGCTCACCGCCGAGTCGCCGCGGCTCGCGCTCGCGGCGGTCGGCCGAGGCGATCGCGACGTCGTGAAGGAGCGGGTGCTGACCCGAGTTCTCGCCGGACGGTCGTACGCCGATGTCGAAGCGGCCGGACGGGTGTTCGGAGCAAAGCTCATACGGTCGGCGATCACGAGCGCAGGCCGCGACCGGATCGCGTGGCACCTTCGCGAAGGCCACGAGGTGGTCATCGTCTCCGCGTCACTCGACGTGTACCTCGACGTCGTCGCTCGATCACTGGGCGTCGCACACCTCTTGTGCACGGGTCTCGTCGCGGACGAGCGCGGGCGCTGCACCGGGCAGCTGAGGGGCGCGAACTGCCGCGGCGCCGAGAAGGTCGCCAGGTTGCGCGCCCTGTTCGGCGACGACGACGTCGAGTTGTGGGCCTACGGCAACAGCCGCGGCGACGACGAGATGATGGCCCTCGCACACCATCCCGTGAGCGTCCGACGCGGCCGGATGCGCCGGCCGACGCCCGGCGGGTCCTAAAAGGGGTTCAGTCGTCCCGCGATGCCGATCGCCCGCCCGAACAACCGTCCCGCCCCGTCGCCCAGGTTCGGGGCGTCGCCGAACGCGGTTACGCGGCCGTTGTCGCGCAACGCCAGGTAGCCGTTGCCCGTCATCGACGGCAACATCGCGACATACGGCGAGGGCGACCCCGAATTCGCGCCCGATCCTTCGAACGGCGCACGTCCGAACGCGAAGACGCCACCGTCACGGGCGATCATCCAGTAGCCGTCGTTCTGAGGTCGTGCGGCCATCGAGACGACGGGCTGGTTCAGGCGGATGCCGCCGGTCGAGCCGAAGAAGCGGGCGTCGCCGAAGCTGAAGATGCCACCGTCTCGCGCGTACAGCCAATAGCCCTTCCCCGTCTGCGTCGGTGTCATGCCGAGGACGGGCGCGTTCAGGCGCATCCCTCCCGTCGACCCGAAGAAGCGGGCGTCGCCGAAGCTGAAGATGCCGCCGTCGCCGCCGACCAACCAGTAGCCGCCACCCGATGGCGTCGGGGCCATCCCGACGATCGGCGCGTTGAGGTAACGCCCGTGCATCGTGCCGTAGAACCCGGCGCCGCCGAACGCGTAGACGCTGCCGTCGAGCCCGAACAACCAGTAGCCCGCCGCGGACGGATGGGCGGCGATGCCGACGATCGGACTCGAGAGCGCGAAGCTCAACCCCGTCGCGGCCGCCCCGGGCGCGCCGCCGAACGACAACACCTCCCCGACATCCGTAGCGATCCAGTAACCGGTGCCGCGGATGCGATTCGACACCTGCGCACGGATCGCCGGGAGCATCGGCTCGACGCGTTGCCCGGGGCAATCAGTTGCGGAAGTGTCGCGATGGCCGCAGATGTTGAACAGATTCTCGCGGGCACCGTTCGACGCGAGATAGGAACCGCGTCCGACGGGGTCGATTCCCCAACGCGCGCATTTCCACGTGAGCAGCGTGACGAGTGCGGTGACCATCGCGGGTGAAGGACTGATGGTGTCGTAGGTGCCCATCAGCGCGATGCCGATTGTGTTGGAGTTGTGGTAGATCGCGTGTGCGCCGCGCACATTGGCGCCGAGACTCTCTCCTGTGTGGAGTGCGCCGGACGGGTAATTCTGGGCCCATCGACCTTCGTAGATCCGACCGTTCGGATCGATCAGCCAGTTGTACGCAATGTCGACGTACTCGCCCGACGTCTCGTTCGCGAGGATGCCGCGACACAGCCCGGCGTAATCGGTGATGTCGTTCGGCGTGCCCGTGTGATGCACGACAATCTTCACGACGTGCGTGTCGTAGCTCAGGCCCCCCTTGCGCAGACCTTCGTCGGCACCCCATTGCGCCCGAGTGACGATCGGGGGGACGGGCCAGTTGGGCACGGCCGTGAACACGCGACGGGCGTCGCGGAGATCGACCGCGCGCGGGCCGCCGGAGTGACGCGCGATGTATGGCGCGGCGACCGCGGCGACGCCCGCTCCCGCCCCGAGCTGCAAGGCCGCGCGCCGCGTCACACGACGCGTCACACCACGCGTCACACGACGAGAAGCGCGATCGTGGCTGTCGTCGTGCTGCATGACCTCCCCGCTCTCGACCAGGGTCATCGACAACTCAGCCCGCTTTCGAAGCTACAGGGTACCGGTCGATGTGTGGTAGCAACCTGCGGTGTCCCCGACGGTGCGTCCGACCGTTGCGATCGACGTCACGCCGCTGCTCGGCGCGCGCTCGGGCATAGGAGCCGCCGTCGCGGAGATCGTCGTCGCGTTGCGCGCGCTCGAGGCCGGACCCGACCTGGTTCCGTACACGCTCAGCACCCGAGCACGACTGCACCGCGACGCGGTGCCGAGCAACACGCGCTTCGTACCGATTCCCGCGCGAATCCTGCTCGGATCGTGGGTGCGCGCCGACGCGCCGCGCATCGATCGATGGCTGCGTCCCGCGCACGTCGTCCACGCGACGAACTACCTCGCGCCTCCCAGCCGGCTGCCGACCATCGTGAGCATCTACGACTGCTCGTTCGTGCGGTACCCGGAGCTCTGCACTCCGCAGGTACGCGCGTTCGAACCCGCGATCAGGCGGGCGGTGGCGCGGGGCGCAACGGTTCACACCGGATCCGAGTTCGTGGCCGGCGAGATCGAGGAGATCTTCGGCCCGGGCCTGCGCGCGGCCGGGCGGCTCGTCGTGATCCCCCTCGGCATCCCGTCGCTGGGAGACGGAGCCGAGATGCCGGACTCGGTCGCGGCCGCGCTCGGCGAGGAGCCGTTCATCATCGCGATCGGGACGCTCGAACCACGCAAGAACTTCGCACACCTCGTCGGCGCGTTCGGCGCGCTCGCGGCGCGCCACCCCGCCCTTCGCCTGGTCATCGCCGGTCACGACGGGCCGGCCCGACCGGAGATCGAAGCCGCGATCGCTCGCCTGCCGGTCGACGCGCGAGACCGCGTGGTGGTCGCCGGCCCGGTCTCCGACGCCGGGCGCCGGGCACTCTTGGAGAACGCGACACTCCTCGCCTACCCGTCGATCTACGAAGGCTTCGGCTTCCCGGTGCTCGAAGCGATGACCGCCGGTGTACCGGTCGTCGCCGCGCGCGCCGGATCGATCCCCGAGGTCGCGGGCGACGCCGCACTGCTCTTCGAACCGACCAACGAGCACGACCTCGCCGACAAGATGAATCGCGTCATGACCGACGACGCAACGCGGTCCGAGCTCATCGCGCGCGGACGCGATCGGGTGCATGCCTTCTCGTGGGACCACACCGCGCGTGCACTCGCGTCCTGCTACCGGCGAGTCGCGGAGCAGCAGGCGTGAAGGTTGCGGTGCACGCCGGTCAATTGCTGCAACCGGTGCCCGGGGGCATCGGCCGCTACGAGATCGCGCTGCTTCGCCATCTCCCGGAGTTCGGCGTCGAACCGATCGCGTTCGCCGCCGGTGATCGGCCCCGCGGAGTCGCCCATCGGGTCCCGTGGATCGACCTCGGAGCACCTCACGGAAGCGTGCGCTACGAGCTCTGGCACCGCTTGCGACGTCCGCTTGTCCGAATCGAGGCCGACGTGGTGCACGCGCCGAGTCTGGCGATCCCACCGGTTCGGGACCGCCCGCTGGTCGTGACGGTGCACGACATCGCGTTCCGGCGGCTGCCGGAGGTGACGACGAAACGGGGGTTCGCCTTCCACACCCGGGGCCTGACGCTCGCGCGGCGCCACGCGAGCCTTGTCATCGTTCCGTCAAGTTTCACTTGCCACGAGCTCGAGCGCGAAGGGTTCGTCCGCGACCGGATCGCGGTCATTCCGTTCGGCGTCGACCCGCCCGCACCGCGCGATCCCGACGAGATCGACCGAGCGGTCGCACGCGCCGGCGTACGGCCTCCGTACGTGCTCACGGTCGGGACGATCGAGCCCCGCAAGGACATCGGCACCATCGTGCAGGCCGTCGACCGGCTCCGGCGCACGCGTCCCGATCTCACGCTCGTCGTTGCGGGGCCGCGCGGCTGGGGAGAGGTGCACAGCCTCGATCGATCGTTCGTACAAGTGATCGGCGCCCAACCCTGGTCGGTGCTCGACGCTCTCTACCGTCGGGCGGACGTGTTCTGCCTGGCGTCGTTGTACGAGGGATTCGGCCTTCCGGTCGTCGAAGCGTTGGCGCGAGGAGTGCCGACCGTCGCCACGACCGGCTCGGCGCTCGAGGAGATCGTGCAGGGTGCAGGTGCGCTCTTCGCGCCCGGCGACGTCGACGCGTGCGCCGCGCAGATCGGGCGCATGCACGACGACCCAGAGTTTCGGATCGAGCTCGGACGCGCCGGCGTCGCCCGTGCCGCCGAGCTCAACTGGAGCCGCTCTGCCGAAGGCCACAGCCGCGCCTACGCTCGCGCGCTCGCGCACCCGGCTTCCTAGACTCCGCTCGTGCGTGTGCTGCTCGACGTCTCGGCCGTTCCGGCCCGCCCCGTCGGCGCGGGTGTATACACCATCGCCATCGCGCACGGGATCTCGGCGCGCCCCGACATCGATGTGCACCTGCTGACGCGCCGAGGCGACACGGCGCGCTGGCAGGAGCTCGCGCCGACCGCCGAGCTGCATCCGCTCGCACCGAACCACCGCCCCGCGAGGCTGGCTTGGGAGCAGGCGTCGGGAGCACGCTTCGCGCACAGGATTCGGCCCGATGTCTGGCACGGTCCGCACTACACGATGCCCCTGCGCTCGACGGTTCCGACCGTCGTCGCCATGCACGACCTGACGTTCTTCGACCATCCCGAGTGGCACGAGCGCTCGAAGGTCATCTACTTCCGCCGCATGATCGGCGCAGCCGCGCGCCGCGCGGACGTCATCATCACCGGCAGCAACCATGCCGCCGACGGCCTGCGGGCCCGATTCGGCCCGCCCGGCGAGATCGTCGTCGTGCATCACGGCGTCGACCATGCGCGCTTCGCGCCAACGGCCGATGACTCGGCCGACCGGGCGGCGCTCGCCGAGCACGGAATCACGCGTCCCTATGTCGCCTTCGCGAGCACGATCGAGCCGCGCAAGGACGCGCCGACGCTCGTGCGCGCGTTCGCGCGCGTTGCGGCCTCGCACCCCGACCTCCGGCTCGTCCTCGCCGGCGGTGACGGGTGGGGCATCGCGCAGGCGCGCGCGACGATCGCCGCGAGCGGCGTGGCGACGCGCATCTTGCGCCCCGGCTATATCGGCGACGCGGCACTCGCCGCGCTCTTCCGCCGCGCCGAGGTCATCGCCTATCCGTCGCTCGTGGAAGGTTTCGGCATGCCGGCGCTCGAGGCGCTCGCGAGCGGCACCCCGCTCGTGACGACCTCGGGCTCAGCCCTCGAGGAGGTCGTCGGCGACGCGGCACTACTCGTCTCGCCCGCCGATGCCGATGCGCTCGCCCACGCCCTTTCGACCGTCCTCGACGATCCGAGCGTGGCGGCGCGGTTGCGCGCCGCCGGACCGGCGCGCGCCGCGTCGTTCACATGGGAGCGCTCGATCGACGCCCACATCGGGGCATACGGCCGCGCCATCGCGCGCCGGCGCAGCCCGGCTGTGCCCGGATGAAGGCACTCGTGACCGGCGCCACCGGCTTCGTCGGCCCTCACCTGCTCGCTCATCTCCAACAATGCGACGACGAGGTCATCGTTCCCGGAGATGCGCACGGGTCGTTCGACATCACTGACCGCGCGGCCGTGAGCGCCGTCTTCGACGCGGAGCGACCCGAGGTCGTGTACCACCTGGCCGCGTGGTCGGACGTCGGCGCCTCCTGGCGTGACCCGACCGCATGCTTACGGGTGAACGTCGAGGGGACGGCCAACGTTCTCGACGCGGCGCGGGCATGCGGCGTGCGGCGCGTCCTCGTCGTGGGAAGCTCCGAGGAGTACGGCAGGATCGACGACGAGCACCCGCGCCTTCGTGAGGACGCTCCGCTGCGGCCCATCACGCCGTACGGTGCGAGCAAGGTCGCGGCGTCGTTCGTGGCCTTGCAGGCGTGGGTCGGCGCCGGGCTCGAGACGGTGCGAGTCCGCGCGTTTTCGCACACGGGCGCGGGTCAATCCGAGCGGTTCGTCGTTCCGGCACTGGCCCACCGCATCGTCGCAGCAGAACGCGCGCATGCGACGACCATCTCTGCCGGCGCGCGGGAGCCGGTGCGCGATCTCTCGGACGTGCGCGACGTCGTGCGCGCATATCGACTCCTGATCGAGCGCGGCGAGCCCGGCGAGACCTACAACGTCTGTCGCGGCACCGGGGTATCGATCGGCGAGATCGCGGACCGTCTCATCGCCCGGGCCGGTGGTCGCCTCGACATCGTGGTCGACGCCGCACTCCTACGGACGGTCGAGGTTCCTCGCCTCGTCGGCGATCCGACGAAGCTCATCGAGGCCACCGGATGGTCGCCGCGACACACGCTCGACGAAACGCTCGACGCCGTGCTGGCGTACGCCCGCGCCCGCGCTCAGGGCTCCTGACGGTCGAGCCACCCGAGCATCGCCGCGATCGCCCGAGGGTCGTGGCGCAGGCGGTGCGCACCGTTCGCCACGATCCGCAGGTCGACGCAGTCGCCGCCGGCCGCGCCCAGCCGCCGCGCGTCGTCGACCGGGACGACATCGTCGGCGCTGCCGTGCACGAGGAGCCAGGGTCGGGGGGCGATGCGTTCCGCCGCCGCGATCGGATCGAGGTTCGCGATCGCCCGGATCCATGCTTCGGGATCCGTCGGGAACTCCGGCGTCCGCAACACGCCGGTGCGGCGCGCGTACTCGAGGAACCACGCGGGTTCTCGCACCCACGTCCGCAACGACGCGGGCGCGGCGAAGGTCGCGAGCCCGCGTACTCGTTCGTCGTCGGCGGCCACAACGATCGCGAGCGTCCCGCCGAGCCGGAACCCCGCGATCCACACACCGGTGACGTCGGCACGGGCGTGCAGTGCATCGACGGCGGCGCGCACGTCGGCGAGCCAGCCCTCGATGGAGAAATCGCCCATCGACGGGCCCGTTCCCCGAAACGTGAAGGTGAGGCCGGCCCAGCCCGACTCGCGCGCGATGCGATCGCACAAGGTCTGATCAGTGTTCCCGAGCGCCGCCGCACCACCCGCGCCGCGCGGAAACCCGGGAACGACCAACAGTCCGGGCACCCGCGTCGCGCCCACCGGGCGCGCGAAATGCGCTCCGAGACGCAGACCATCCGAGACGAGCTCTTCCATGCCGGTGGTTATCCTGGCGCGCGTGACCGCCTCCGAGACGAACCAGGGCACTGCGGCGAAGACGCCGGCGCTCAAGGAGTGGGCCGCAATCGTTCACGCACTCCTCGAAGGCGAGCAGATCGTCGACGTCCGCAAGGGCGGGCTCCACGAGGACGGCCGGCACTTCGGTCTCGCGACCCGAAGGTGCTGGCTCTCGCCGACGACCGAACACCAACAGGCCGGGTTGCTCAAGCCCGCGTACGCCCATTGGGTCGATCTCGCCGATGCATCGCCGGTCGGTCAGCCGGTCACGGTCCACGGCTGGGCCGACATCGTCGACGTCGCGTTGATCGCCGGGCCGGAGCACGTCGACGCGCTGGACTCCAAGCTCGTCTGGACGCGCGAGTACCTCGAATCGAGGTTCAAGTGGAAGGCGCGCGACCCCCTCTGGGTGCTCGTGCTGCGCGTGCACCGGCTCGCCGATCCCGTCACCGCGCCGTGGAGGGAGGAGTACGGCGGCTGCACTTCGTGGGTCACCTACGACGAGCTGCCCGACGACCCCGCGATGCTTTCCTCCGAGGAGGCCCTCTCCGACGTCGCGTTCGAGGCCAAGCACAAGGGCATTCGCGACGCGCTCCCCGAGGAGTGCTGGAATCCGCCCGACCCGCGCTCGCTCGCCTAATCGTCGGAGCCGACCGGAGCGGGCACGCGGATCGAGTGATGCGGGCGGTAGCCTCGATTACGGGCCTCACCGAGGGTCTGGGGTGAGAAGGCGATGAAGCTCTCGGCGGCGAGCACTCCGTCGACCGCGGCGCTCACGGCGGGATCGACACCGTAGAGGTCGAGGTCGTACACGACCTGCGTGCGCTTGTCGCCGAGGTAGCGGTAATGCTCGAAGTGCGCAGGCCGGGCCACCGCGGCGAATCTACCGGCGGCCGGAGCCGAAAAGGAGAACGGGGGGCGCCGAAGCACCCCCCGTTCGATCGACTGATTCGGACCCGTCGTCGCCTAGTGCCGGTGGGACCATTGCCGGCAGCTCCGACGGTGGTGCAGCGGTTGGATTCCGCAAGGTGGTCCAGTCGAGAACAACGGCCTAGCGGCCGCGCACCTCCGAAGTCCCAGATTTATCGTGCATCTGATGGACCACCTCCTTTCTCCGGTAGGAAATTTGTAGCAGATCCGGTCCGCCGGTGGAACTCTTTGCAAAGGATCTTCACGCGGGTTCGATCCCGCCGGGAGGGTCGCCGGCGGGAGGTCCGATAGCGCCGATGGCCCGGAGGTAGGCGAGTTGCGTCTCGATGACGGCATGAACCTGCTCGGGCAGGTACTCGTCTCCCGTCACCCGGGCCCGTTCGATGATGTAGTCGACGGTCTCCGCGCCGCCGACAATGACGTCGCCCGGCGGATGCGACGACGAGCCGTTGCCGGTCACGCCCTTGCGTTGGAAGTACTCGAGCTGGAAACCGAGGATTCGGTGCACGTCGTCGGGGGTGAGCGTGGCGGCAACGATCTCGGGCAGGTGCTCGACGACCCACTCGTACGCCTCCTCGGGGTCGAACACCGGCGGCGGCGGTTCGGCTGCCATCCGGCCCGCCTCCCGCACGACGAACCAAGCCGCGATCGCACACGC
>JAUZEM010000054.1 GCA_030839005.1 Actinomycetota bacterium
GCGATGACCGCGCCCGCTTCCATGCAGTAGATGCGGTCGCTGATCGACATGATGAGTGGGAGGTCGTGCTCCACGACGACGAGCGTCGCGTCGAGCTCGCGCTGGACGCGCTTGATCAGCGGGCCGAAGGCCTCGGCCTCGCGCTGCGCGACACCCGCGGTCGGCTCGTCGAGGCACACGACGCGCGGCGCGACCGCGAGCACCGACGCGAGCTCCACGATGCGGCGCGTTCCCGTCGACAGCTCGACGATGAAACGGTCGGCGTAGCGGCCGAGACCGAGGAAGTCGATCAGCTCCGCGGCTTCGGCTCGCCTGGCGCGCTCCTTGGAGATCGACGGGGGATAGAAGAGCAGCGATCCCCAGAACGACGTCGCGCCGCGAGCCTCGAGCGCGAGCAGCACCGTCTCGCGGACGGTCAGCTCGGGAAACAGCGTCGCGGCCTGGAAGGTGCGACCCAGGCCCGCACGCGCACGCAGGTGCGGTGGGAGGCGCGACACGTCGTCGCCGAGGAGCTCGACCTTGCCCCGGCTCGGGACGTAGCCCCCGATCGCGTTCAGGAGCGTCGACTTGCCGGCGCCGTTGGTTCCGATGAGTCCGATGACCTCGCCGGGCATCGCGTGGAACTCGACGTTGTCGACTGCCACGAGCCCGCCGAAGTCGACCGCCAACGCTTTGGTCGCGATCGCGCTGCCGTCGGCGTTCGTTGCCATCGCCACGCCGGCGTGGCGCGCGAGCGAGACCGGCGGCGTCGTGACCGTCTTCGTCGGCAGTTCGGGCAGCCGTTTCTCGAGCCAGCGCAGGATCGTGCCGCGCAACGCGTAGCCGAGTTGGGTGAAACCGCCGGGGATGTAGAGCAGCACGATCAGCAGGCCGATGCTCGACGTGAGGAGGCCGACGGTCTGGTTCTTCGGCCAGAACAACGGGAGGCCGACCACCCACAACGCGCCCGTGACCGCGCCCGCGAGGCTGCCGAGTCCGCCGATCACGGCCATCGCGACTATCGACAGCGAGTCCTGGATGCGAAAGAACGCGTCGTGGTAACCGAACGTCTGGACCGTGCCCGCCAGGACGGCGCCGCCGAGTCCCGCGAGGAAACCGGCCAATGCGAACGCGGTGAGCTTGGCACGTCTCGGCGACACGGTGAACGCCGCCGCGCCCGCTTCGTTCTCGCGGACGCCGACGATCGCGCGGCCGATGCCGGTGCGGCGCAGGTGCCCGACGAGGAGGAGAACGATGACGAGGGTGCCGAGCGCGAAGTAGTAGTACGCGCGGTTGTGCAACGTCAGGTCGAGGGGACCCAGCTTGCCCCGGTCGACCTCGCCGACGCTCGAGCCCTCCGTGCCGACGAGGATCGGGCGCGGAAAGATGTAGACCTCCGCCGCGATGGCGAAAGCCATGGTGCTGATCGCGAGCAGCAGGCCCCGCACGCGCAGCGCGCCGGTGCCGACCGCGGCCGCGACCATGCTGCTGACGACCGCGCCCAGGACCACCGCGAGGACGAATGGCACCCGGTGCACGCTGCCGGTGCGGTCGATCGCGGCCGGGAAGACGACCGCGCCGGCAACGATGCACAGCGCAGCGGCGGCCGCCGCAATGGCGCGGACCCGAGCATCGCGACGGCGCGCGAGGGCGACTCCGATCGCAATGGCCGCGACCGCCAGGAGGGCGAGCCCCGCGGCCATCGGAAACGGGCGAACCGCGCCCTTGGCGAGCCGGTTCGATCGCCAGCCGATGTTGAGCGTGACGCCGCGGATGAGCGCCGCGGCGCTCAGCGCCCCGAGCCCCGCGAACGCGGCCTGACCGAGAGACAGCTGCCCGGCCCAGCCGGTCAGCACCGTGACCGACACCGCGATGATCGCAGTGGCCAAGACCAGTGCGTAGGCCTGTTGGTGCGACGACTGGGTGATCAGGAACGGCACGATGATGGCACCCGTGAGCGCGATCCACGCGGTGAGGTTCGGCATGCGCCGCACCCACCACACCTCCCGCAGGCGCTCGGGCACCGGGGGCACGCGCGGCGCGAACGCGAAGCTGTCGCTGCTGGTGCCGGCGTCGGCGCGGCTGATGCGCGCAACGAGGACGAGGACCAGCAGGAAGAGCACGAACTCGACCACGCCCGGCGAGTTCGGGAAGTTGTACGTGAGTACCTGATAGAGCACTCCGATCCCGATCGCGCCCGCGACGGTGCGCGGGAACGACGTCATGCCGCCGATGAGCGCGGCGGTAAGGCCGAGCAGCAGCGTCTGGGGGCCGACCTGGACGAGGTCCGTCGTGCCCCCCTGGGTCGCGTAGAGCACGAGCGTGATGCCCGAGAGGAGACCGCCGATCGTCCAAATCGCGGTCGACATCATCTTCGGGCTGATGCCCGTGAGGCGCGCGAGGTCGGGATTGGTGGCCGACGCGCGCACCGCCTCGCCGAACACCGTGTGACCGAGCAGCCACCAGAGCGCGAGCGTGACGATCGGCACGACGATGAGCGCGAGCACTTGCGATCCGGTGACGACGACGTTCGTGACCTGGAGATGGAAGCCGCCGAGGTGCAGGTGCCCGAGTGAGGAGATCTTCCACTTCGAGCTCATCGGGCTTGGGAAGACCGTCTGGAACTTGCCGGTGCGGTAGTCCGGCAGCGTTCGCACGATCGCCTGCACCAACTCGGCCACGCCGATCGTAGCGACGAGCACGATGACGCGCGGGGCCTTCGCGAGCCGTCGGATCACGATCATCTCGATCAGCGCGCCGCCCGCGGTCGTCGTGAGGAGTGCCAGCGCGAGAGCCGGCCAGTAGGGGAAGTGCGAGCGCACGACCATGATCGCCAGCAGCGCGGCCGCCGGGACGCCGATGTCGGCGACCGCGAAGTTGATGACGCGGGTCGAGCGGTAGATCAAGACGATAGCCATCGCCAGGACCGACACGATCAGGCCCTGGACGAGGCCGATGAACAGCAGGTTCGACGTCGCGATGTGGGGCTGGAACAGCGACGCCAGCATCAGCCGCCCTCGGTGCCGAAGAAGACGGCGCGGGCGAGGTCGTCGCGGTCGAGCAGCTCCTGCGCGGAGCCCTCGAACTTCACCTCGCCCTTCTCGAGGAAGATCGCGCGGTCGGAGATCGCGAGCGCGACGTTGAGCGACTGCTCGACGATGAGCATCGTCTGGCCGCGGGCGCGGAGCCGGTCGACGAGCTCGAGCATGCGCTGGACGACCACGGGCGCAAGGCCGAGCGAGAGCTCGTCGATCAAAAGGATCTCGGGCTCCTGCATGAGCACGCGCGCCAAGGCGAGCATCTGCTGCTGACCGCCGGAGAGGCTGCGGGCCAACTGTTTCGGCCGTTCGGCCAGCTCGGGGAAGAGCTCGAGGACGTCGGAGATGTGATCGTCGATCTCGGCGTGGGTCCCGCCCCGCAACCGCGCCGCGACGCCGAGGTTCTGCATGACGGTCAGGCTCGGGAACACACCCTTACCCCCCGGCAGCTGCACGATCCCGTGTCGGACGCGCTGTTCGGGGGCCACGAACGTGATGTTGCGCCCGTTGAGTCGAGTGACCCCGCGCTCGGGCACCTCGAGGCCACTGATGACACGCAGGATCGTCGACTTGCCGGCCCCGTTGGTGCCGAGCAGTGCGACGCACTCGCCGCGGTGGATCTCGAAGTTGACGTCGAAGAGCACCTGCACGGGCCCGTAGGAGAAGTCGGTGTTGACCATCTGCAACACCGGTGTGTCGACGCCGTCGACGGCGCGCTTGCGTTGCTCCTCTTGTTCTTCGAGTAACTCCTCGACGACGAGCGACAGGTCATGGCGGATGAAGCGTGCGCCGTTCATCAGCAGCAGGCTGCCGACGATGCTCGTCGGGACGAGCAGCACGATGACCGTTGTGCGCACGCCGAACGAATTGGTGAAGAAGTTGGCGATGATGCTGCCGCCGAACCCGCCGATGAGCACCACGTACATCACGCCCATGGCCACGCCGAGGCCGCGCAAGCGGTACGGGCACACGGCCTGCAGCACCGGCGTGACCATCGCGAACGCGCAGGCCGTGAGCACCGACTGCGGGATGCCGAAGATCACGAACCACACCGTGCTGTGCGTCGAGACCTGCAACGGTGTGAACAGCGCCGACGGCATGATCAGCGCGCCGACCAGCACGAGGGCCTTCGCCGGGTTCTTGCGGTACGTGCGGTCGAAGTAGCGCCCGACGGGATACAGGAACGGCACCGCGGTCCACCCGGCGAGGCTGAGGATGAAGCCGCGGTGCAAGATATTGGTGACGTGCAGCGTGTCGTTGAGGTAGAGCACCTGCAGCGCACCGAGCGCGAACACGCCGAAGCCGAGCGCGGCGAAGGCCGCGATCGACGTGCGGATCGTCGCGATCTTCTTCAACCGCGCGAACGCCGCCTCCATCGACGGCTGCGCGGGGTTCTCGTCCTCGATGACCTCGCCGAGCACGTCCTGTTTCTCGTACTGCCCGCGCGGCGGCTCGCGCAGGAAGAAAACCGCGATGGCCATGAGCGCGCCCGGTATCCCGAGCACGAAGAACGCCCAGCGCCAGCCCTCGACCCCGCCGGCCCAGGTCGCGATCGCGCCGACCACGACCGGGCTGAGGTTCCCGAGCACCTGCTGGCCGATGTTCATCGCGGCGGACATCCGGGCCCGGATACCGATCGGGTAGTTATCGGCGAGTAGCGGCTGGTGCACGGCGAGGTTGTTCGCCTTGGCCACGCCGGTGAGGCACAGGGCCCAGAACAAGACGAACGCGCTGCCCGCGAGCCCGGACAAGAAGGTGAAGAGCGCCGCGAGCAACGTAGCGAAGCCGACGATCGGGATGCGACGCGTGCGATCCGCGAGCCAACCCATCGGGATCGCGCCGAGCGCGTAAAAGAGGCTCGACGCCGAGGCGATGAACACGACGGCTCCGCTGCTGATGTGGAAGGTCTGGCGCAGCTCGGGCTCGATCGTCTGCACCGCGTTCAGGGTCAGCTGGTCGAGCGACACCAACAGCCCGAGCACGACGAACATGCTCACGCCGCCCTTGGCGAACGCGCCCCGGAGGCTCACCGGCTCGGAGTTGACCCCCGGCAGGAGGTCGTCGGGGAAGATCACCTGCTCTTTGGCCCGGGCCTGCGCTTCTTGGCGGGCGGCCTCCTCGTCGAGGACCGCCGCCGCGAGCGACGCGGCGCTGCCCTCCGGCTCGCCAGCTGGTTGCAGATCGGTCACGGTCTCTCCCGATTGCCGGCGATGCCATCGCCGGAGGTGCTCGGATGGTACGCGCGTACTGACATGCGTGTCAGCTATGGGGCCGTGCCCCGTACGCCACGCCGCTAGCGTCGGGACCATGGCAGCCGTGCGCCCCCCGAAGTCGTTTCTCCTCTCACCCGAGCTGGCCGGATACCTCGTCGCGCACGGCACGCCCCCCGACGCCGTGCAGGAGGCGCTCATCGAGGAGACCGCCACCCTCGGCGCAGTCGCGGGGATGCAGATCGCACCCGAGCAGGGCGCGTTCCTCACGGTGTTGACGCGGTTGATCGGCGCCCGGCGCGCGATCGAGATCGGGACCTTCACGGGCTATTCCGCACTCTGCATCGCCCGGGGCCTTCCCGCGGACGGCCGGCTCGTGTGTTGCGACGTCTCGGAGGAATGGACGGCGATCGGTCGGCGCGCGTGGGGCGCAGCCGGGGTCGCCGACCGCATCGACTTGCGCATCGCACCCGCGCTGCAGACGCTCGCCGCGCTTCCGGCCGACACCACCTTCGATCTCGCCTTCATCGACGCCGACAAGCCGAACTACCCGAACTATTTCGAGGCCCTGCTCCCGAAGATGCGCGACAACGGCGTGATCCTCGTCGACAACGTGCTCTGGGACGGACGGGTTGTGAAGCCCGACGCCGACGACGAGAACACGGTCGCCATCCGTGCCTTCAATGACAAGGTGGCGAACGACACGCGCGTCGACACCGTGATGCTGCCGATCGCCGACGGTCTCACGCTTGCCCGTAAGCGGTAACCCGTAACCCGAAACGCCCCGTTCCGAGTCCGCATCTCGCGGAGCGTGGCACCAAAGACCGCGCTTCGCGTCGGCCCTCCCCCAAAAGCGGGCAACTCGACGGATTCACGATCCGGCATGCCCCGAAAATGTCGCGCTACGGAAGTAAAATGTCGCGAAATGAGCGGTAACTCTGGTTGACGGACTTGACGAGCCGCTTCTTCCCCCGGTGAGAGGCGTACTCATGACGATCGGGACCACGCGTCGGATCGATCAACTCGGACGGGTGGTCGTCCCGGTCGAGCTCCGCAGGACGCTCGCGATCCGAGAGGGAGACCTCCTCGAGGTCACGGCCGAGGACGGCCGGCTCATACTGCGCAAGGTCGCACCCGAGTGTGCGCTTTGCGGGCGGCCCGACAATCTGATGGATCTGCACGAGAAGTCCGTGTGCCGGGAATGCGTGCGCGAGATCAGGCTCGAACCGGAGTGCGCCGTGTGCGGACGGCTCGACAACCTCGTCGAGCTGCACGACGGCCACGTCTGCCGCGACGGCGCGCACCTGGTCAGCGTCGTCTAGCGCGCACCGGGGCGCGACATCACATCCCGCGCAGCATCTTGTAGATCGGCGCCATCTTCTCCCGGGTCGAGTCGGGCAGCGGAACGACCTCTCCGAGCTGCTTGGCGCCCCACATGATCTCCGCGGTCAGCTCTACCAGGTTCGCGATCTTCAGCGCGTCCCTCGGGGATTTGCCGACGGTCAGCAGGCCGTGGTTTGCCATGAGCACGGCCGCACGGTCACCCACCCATTTCGAGACCTCATCGGCGAGGTCCTGGGATCCGGTGAATTCGTAGTTCGCGACCGGCACGTCGCCACCGACGAACGCCTCCACCTCTTCGATCGCGCAGGGAATCGGCTGATGGGTGAGGGCGAACATGGTGCAGAACTTGGCGTGGCAATGGATGACCGCGTGGATGTCGTCGTAGGCCGCGAGGCACGCGAGGTGGAGCGCTTTCTCCGTCGTCGGGTGGCGCGTTCCCTCGAGCACGTTCGCGTCGAGATCACACACGACCAGATCTTCGAGGGTCATCGTCTCGTACGCGAGCGACGACGGCGTGAGCACCACGCTGCCGTCGGGCAACCGCGCGGAGAAGTTGCCCGCGGTGCCGTGCACGAGGTTGGAGCGCAAGCTCTCCTGCGCGACCCAGAGCAGCTCTTGCTTGATCTCCTCGGTCGTTCCCGACGGTGCGGACATCAGCTCAGTACCTCCGGATTCACACAGTTGACGGGCTTCTCGCCGCGCAGCACCCGCACCACGTCGTCGGCGATCAACTTCGAGTGGTTCGCCTCGGTGTCGTAAGTCGCGCCGCCGATGTGCGGGGTGAGCACGACGTTCGACATCGAACAGAGCGGATGGTCGGTCGGGAGGTTCTCGCCCTCGAAGTGGTCGAGTCCGGCGCCCCCGAGGTGCCCGGACCGCAGCGCGCTCACCAACGCATCGGTGTCGTGCAGCATGGCGCGCGCGGTGTTGATGTACACGGCGCCCGGCTTCATGGCGGCGAACTGCGTCGCGCCGATGAGTCCTTCGGTCTCGGGTGTGACGACCGCGTGCACCGAGACGACATCGCACTGTTGCAACATCTCGGCGAGGTCGTCGTGGTGGGTCGCGTCGGCGTTGTAGGGGTCGTACGACAGCACGTTCATGCCCACACCCGCGAAGCGCCACGCCGCGGCTCGTCCGACGGCACCGAGACCGACGATGCCGGCGGTGCGCCCGGCGAGCTGCCACGCCCGGTAGCGCTGGTATGGGATCTTGCCGCCGGAGTACACCTCGCCGACGCGCACGTCGTGATCGGCGGGGACGATCCACCGGTTGACCGCGAACATGAGCGCGACCGCGAGCTCGGCCACCGCGTCGGCGTTGCGGCCCGGGGCGCGGAGCACCGGGATCCCGGCCGCGGTCGCCGCGACGATGTCGACGTTGTTGGGATCACCGCGACACGACCCGATGACCTTGAGCGGAAGGTCGAACACGGGTCCTTGGACGAAATCGGACTCGACGATCAGCACGTCGGCCCCAACGTCTCGCAATCGGGCTGCGAGCTTCTCGCCGTCGTAGAGGCGCAGGGGAACCTGCTCGATCCAGGGGTCGTAGACCACGTCGGCGACCGACCGGAGGGTTTCCATGCCCGCACCTCGAAACGGCGCGGTCACGAGGGCGAGGGGTCGAGGAGGCATCTCGCCATCCTCGCGCACAGCTGACGCGGGCGTCAGGTTCGCGTCGTCCCGTCGTAGACGACGATCCTCAACCTCATCCCACCCTGGTCTCGTCGCGGTGCCTCGTTTCGGGATCGCCGCGACTGCCGGAGCTCCCGAGGGTGCAGTGCCTGCGTCAACGCGATCGGGTCGCCGTCGAATGGCCGGGGACGACGTTCCAGTCGCGCGGCGGCGCGGGCCCGCTCGAAGGCTTCGAGCAGTTGCTCCATCTCCGAGACCCGGCTCGCGACACCGGCGCGCGCGCCCCGTGCGATCGCGGGTGTTCGATCGGGGTCCATCACCGATCCATCGGCGCGTGGACCGGTCATCTGGACCGGATTGTCGGCTGCTATGCCGGACGACGAGGCTCTTATTGGTCGCTCGCGCTGCGCCTCCCGTCTTCATGGGTCGCTCGCGCTGCGCCTCCCATCCGGTCGGCTCCGCTGTCGCTCCCGGTCGGCTCCGCTGTCGCTCCCGATGCAGTCGGCACCGAAGAGGATGCGCAACTCGGCGAAGAGACCGTTGCGGGCGTCGCAGCGGAACTCGTTACCGAGGCGCAGGTCGGTCTCCTTGTCGGGGCCGATGAGCGT
>JAUZEM010000144.1 GCA_030839005.1 Actinomycetota bacterium
ACCGCGACAACCTCGGCGGCTACCGCCAAGGCCCGGGGAACACCGACGCGGTCGTCGCGCGCATCGGCCCGTTCGGCGGCGTGTGGGGCAAGGCCGGCGTATGGCCCGGGCAAGGCGGTTACCTCTATGTCGTCACCTCCAACCCCAAGGGCGGCAGCGACCGGGTCAGCAGCGGCAACCTACTCGTCTACAAGTACAAGCTGGACAGCAACGGAAAGCCGACGATCGCCCTCGCCGGGACCAGCAGCGACGCGTTCCCCTTCGGCTCGGGCTCACCCGTCGTCTCGTCCAACGGGACAACCGCGGGCTCCGCGCTCATATGGACGATCTGGAGATCAAATCAAGAACCCACGAAGCCATCGGAGCTGCGCGCCTACCGACCCATTCCGCTGGGCGGCCGACCGATCCTGCAATGGAGCACTCCCATCGGGACCGCGACGAAGTTCTCCGTCCCGACCATCGATTCCAATCGCGTGTACGTCGCAAACCTCAGCGGAGCCGTGTTGGCCTTCGGCGCGTCGTAACACTCGTTTGCGCACTCGTGTGGCCCGGACACGCTTGATCGGCCTTGAATGGTGGGCGTGACGCGCACGAGCCGGGCGATCCGGTGATTCCCTTCAACCGGCCGTCGCTCGAGGGTGGCGAGCTCGACAACATGTTCGCGGCGGTCGCAGCCGGGCATATTGCTTCGAGCGGCCCTTTCTCAGCGCGCGTCACGGAATCCCTGCGGAGTGCCCTCGGAGCTTCGGACGTGCTGCTCACCTCCTCGTGTACCGACGCTCTGGAGCTCGCGGCGCTGATGCTCGATCTCGGGCCCGACGATGTCGTGATCGTTCCGTCGTTCACGTTCGTATCGACCGCGCTGGCATTCGCGCGCACGGGCGCACGCATCCGGTTCGTCGATATCGAGCCCGAGACGCTCGGGGTCGATCCGGAGCGCGTGGCCGCGGCGTTGGACCACCGCGTACGGGCGGTGGTCGTCGTTCACTATGCGGGCATCGGTTGCGACATCGACGGTGTGCGAGCCGCTCTGGCCGACACGCCGGCCGTGCTCGTCGAAGACAACGCACACGGCTTGTTCGGCACGTATCGTGGGAGTCCCCTCGGATCGTTCGGCCGATTCGCGACGCTCAGCTTCCACGAGACCAAGAACTTCGTCTGCGGTGAGGGTGGCGCGCTGGTGTTGAACGACGACGAGGACATCGAGCGGGCCCACGTCCTGCTCGACAAGGGAACGAACCGCCGTTCGTTCCTTCGCGGCGACGTCGATCATTACAGCTGGGTGGATACCGGCTCGTCGTTCGGCATGTCCGATCTGCTCGCAGCCTTCCTGCTGGCACAACTCGAAGCGAAGGACGAGGTGCTCCGGAAGCGGCGGGCGATCTTCGAAAAATATTCGTCGTTGCTCGAACCGTACGAGGAGGAGCTCGGTATTCGGTGCATGCGCGTCCCCGACGATCGTCGACCCGCGTACCACATGTTCTATGTGCTGCTCCCTTCACGGCATCTTCGTGACCGCGTGCTCGAATCGCTCACGCGTGCGGGGATACAAGCAGTGTTCCACTACGTGCCGCTGCATTCGTCGCCCGCGGCCGCGCGGTTCTCGGATGCACCCGCGGAGTGTCCGGTGACCGACGACATCAGCTCCCGCCTCGTCCGGCTGCCCTTCTACAACGCGCTGACCCCGACGGATGTCGAGCACGTCGTCGACCAGTTCGTGCAAGCGGTCCACACGGCGATGGACATCGCGGATGCCTGAAGGCGACATCGCACCGGGCATCAGCATCGTGGTGCCCGTGTACCGAGGAATGCCGACGCTCGAGGAGCTCCACCGTCGCCTCGACGCGGTCGTTCGGGCCGGGGATTCGCCGTTCGAGATCATTTTCGTCGACGACGCGAGCCCGGACGACAGCTGGCGGGTCATCTGTGAGCTCGCGGCCGCGCACGCAAACGTGCGCGGCATCAAACTGCTCCGCAACTTCGGTCAGCACGCCGCGTTGCTGGCGGGTCTCCGGTCCGCGCATTACTCGGTGATCGTCACATTGGACGATGACCTGCAGAATCCTCCCGAGGAGATCCCCCGTCTGCTCGCGGCACTGACCGACGAGGTCGACGTCGTATACGGCGTTCCGACGGCGGTGCAGCAGAGCCTCTCGCGCCGCCTGGCCGGACGACTTGCCCGATGGTCGGTACGGATGGCCGTCGGAGACAACAGCGTGCACACGTTCACTTCGTTCCGGGCCTTCAGGACGGAGCTGCGTGGCGCGTTCGACGGGCCCGTCGGACCTTCGGTCAACCTCGACGTCCTGCTCTCGTGGGGGACAGCTCGCTTCGCGGCGATCGAAGTCGCGCAGACTCCACGTCAAACCGGGAGATCCAACTACAGCGTGGGGCGTCTGGTGCGGTTCGCGCTCGACGTCTTCACCGGTTTCAGCACCTTCCCGTTGCGGATCGCGAGCCTGCTCGGCTTGGCCACCGCCGCGTTCGGCGTCGTGCTCCTCGCCTGGGTGCTCGGTCGGCTCGTGATCACGGGCGAGAGTACGACGGGCTTCCCGTTCCTCGCCTCTGCGCTGAGCATCTTTTCGGGCGTTCAGCTCCTGTTGCTCGGCATCATCGGCGAATACATCGGTCGAATGCACT
>JAUZEM010000089.1 GCA_030839005.1 Actinomycetota bacterium
CTCGCTCGCGAGGGTCACGCCGTGACCCCCAGGAGCTCGAGGACCTTCGGGTAATACTCCTGCGCGATCTGCCGCAGCTCCTTGGCCGGTCGCGCCTCGAGCGGATACGGAAGCACGAGCACGTGCATGCCGGAGTGACCCACGTGGCGCGCGACGTTGTGCGCATGCACGGTGAACTCCTCACAGACGACGGCGACCACCGGCTTTTCGTGCTCCTCGATCGTGACCGCGTCCTTGATCGTGAACGTCGTGCACGAGCCGCACGTGCCCAAGCCGACGATCGCGGCGTCGACCTGGCCGGCGAACTCGTCGATCTGCTTGCGGTCGCTCGAGGCCGGCTGCCCGATCTGCGCCCCGGTCTCGACCGCGACCGTCTGCGCGCCATCGCGCCGTAGGTATCCGTCCCAGATGGTCGAGATCAACTGCCACGACCGCCAGGCTCGGTCGGTGCGAAGGCCGATGGTGAGACCGGCGATGGGTCGTTCGAGGCGGAACGTCGGTGCGCTGACGTCACCGGCGGGCGGAGCCGTCGGACGCCGGACCCAGATGGTGTTCGAGCTCATGCTCCAACCCTATAGATATATGCGTACGCATACAACGCCCTCATCCCTGCGAATGTTCGATAGTGGCAGGTAGCCGCAACGCGCCGACGGCCGCGATGATGGCGACCGCCGCGCACAACGCGAACGCGACGGTCAGCGCGGTCGCACGTGTCCAGGCCAGGCTGGCGCCGGCCGCAACGATTGCGCCGGCCACGCCGGTGCCGAGCGCGACGCCGAGTATGTCGCACATCTGGAGCGCGGCGCTGGCCGTACCCTCGGCGCCTGCAGGCGCCTCGGCCAACACCACGAGCGAGAGCGGCGCGTAGGCGAGTCCCATGCCGAGCCCGGCGACGCCCCAGGCGAGTACGGCGGTCGCCGTCGGCACTGCGAACCGCGCGACGACGATCATGAGCCCGATCCCACACGCGATCACGAGGAGGCCGACGCGCACGAACGTCTGCGGCCCGACCCGGTCCACCCGACGTTCCTGGATCCACGAGCCGGCCGTCCACGTGAGTGTCGCCACCGTGAGCGCCGCTCCGCCGAGCGCGATGCTCGCGTGACGCAGCGATGTGACGGTGAACGAGACGTATGCATCGGTGCCGAAGAACGCGAACGTTGTGAGCCCGCGCAGCGCGACCGCGGCAGGTAGACCGTGCTTCAGGCGGACCGTTCCGTTCGGCACGAGCCGCGAGAACGCGCGAGCGCCGACGACGAACCCGGCAACGACGAGTAGCGGTGTGGCGATGGCCGAATGCGATGATGCACCTGCGAGAACGAGTGCTGCTCCCACCACGAGCGTGAGCGCATCCAAGCGGAGATCGATCGGCTCATCGCCGCCGGGCGCGCCGAGCGCGTGCAGCGCGCGGGTCGTCATCACCGCCGCGAGCGCGACGAGCGGCAACAGTCCGAGGAACACCCACCGCCATCCGAAGGTCTCGGCGACCGCGCCGCTGATCGCCGGTCCGATCAGTCCGGGCAGCACCCACGCGCTCGACATCACCGCGAACATGCGCGGTTGCAGCGCGGCGGGGTACGCGCGCCCGATCGCAACGTACGCGACGGCCGGTATCGCGCCCGCGCCGACACCCTGGACGGACCGCGCCGCGACGAGAACGACCATGTTCGGGGCGAGCCCGCCCGCGAGGAGGCCGAGAGCGAAGAGCGCGAGCCCGACGACGAACGGCCGCGCCGGGCCGTTGCGGTCGGCGTCGCGACCCGCGGCGACGACCCCGAAGAGGCTGCTCAAGAAGAACGCGCTGAACACCCACCCGAGGAGGCCGATGTCGCGGAGATCGTCGTCGATGACCTTGAGGATCGTCGCGATGGCGAGTCCCTCGAAGCCGACGAGCGTGATCGTAAAGACGAGCCCGAGGGTCAGCGCCCGCCGCCCCGGCGTCCACACGCCGTCGGACGGGGCTCGAGCTCGCACGTCGCCCATCGTGCACCGGCGCCGCCGATTTGCACAAGTAGTCCCTTGCTGAAAGTCGGACGCGCGTTCGCGACGACTCATTGTCGTGTCATGTCCGAGACAGAGGAACGTGACGAGATGTTCAACGGCCGGCACACGGCAGGGTGATTCCGCGCGCTAATCCATTACCCGTGAACACCGGGCGGAGGGCGATGCCAATCGAGGATGCTCAGGAACAGACCCGCGGTGCGGCCGCCAGCCTGGCGTCCTCACCGTTGGTCGGGATCCTCGAGCGGGTTCACCGGGAGTTCGCGGCGGATACCGCGGGCCGGGTCGCGACGTACATACCCGAGCTCGGGCAGTCGGATCCGCGCACGTTCGGCATCGCGGTCGCGACGGTCGACGGTGAGGTGTTCGACGTCGGAGACGCGCGCCGCGCGTTCACGATCCAGTCCATCTCGAAGCCGCTGGTTTTCGGTATGGCGCTCGAAGAGTGCGGCAAGGATGTCGTTCTCGGCCGCGTCGGCGTGGAACCGTCCGGCAACCCCTTCAACTCCGTCACCGTCGACCCGAGGAGCAGCCGGCCGTTCAATCCGATGGTCAATGCGGGCGCGATCGTGACGACGGCGCTCCTCGGCGGCGCCGATCCGAGCGAGCGGTTCGAGCGCCTCCTCGCAAGCTTCAGCCGGTTCGCCGGTCGACCCTTGTCGATGGATGAGGCCGTGCTCGCGTCCGAGCGTGAGACGGGCGATCGCAACCGAGCTCTTGCGTGGCTGATGCGGAGCTTCGGCATGCTCGAAAACGACGTGGATCAGATCGTCGACCTCTACTTCGGGCAGTGTTCGGTGCTTGTCACGTGTCGTGATCTCGCCGTCATAGGTGCAACGCTCGCGAATGGCGGTCAGAACCCGCTCACGGGTGAGCGCGCGATCGATTCGCAACACGTCACGAATGTCCTCAGCGTGATGTCGACGTGCGGAATGTACGACAACGCGGGCGAATGGCTCTACAACGTAGGCCTTCCCGCAAAGAGCGGCGTTTCCGGCGGCGTGCTTGCAGTGTTGCCGGGTCAATTCGGTATCGGCGTCTACTCACCACCACTCGACGAACAGGGCAACAGCGTGCGCGGCGTCCGAGTCTGCGAACGATTGTCGCACGAGCTGCGGCTGCACTTGCTGGGGCGCACCTCCGGAGTGCGATCCGTTGTGAGGCGAACGCTGCGCGGAGACGAGATCGCGTCCAGCCGGGTCAGACCTGTTGCGCAAGAGGACGCGATTGCGCTTCGCCGTCGTGCGCTGGGCCTTTACGAGTTGCAGGGCGACCTGTTCTTCGCGACTGCCGAGATGGTCCATCGCACCATCGTCGCCGACATCGACGAGCTCGAGCTCGTCGTCGTCGATTTCACGCATGTCAGCGGCTTCGACGAACCGGCCCTCGCGGTGCTCAACCGGCTCATCGAGGAGCTCACCGAGCACGGGCGCACCGTCGTGGCGGTCTGCGGCCACGACGGACACATCGGCTCGAAGCTCACGCAGGCTGCAATGAGCTTTCTGGATGCGGATGCGGCGCTCGAATGGTGTGAGGACCGGCTCCTCGGTCCGTCGGGCGTTCCGAAGCAGCACGAGACGCACGCGGCGCTCGATCGCTTCGATCTGCTCGACGGCTTGGGCGATGCGGAGCTGGCCGCGATCGAGCTCGCCATGAGTGTCCGCACGGTGGAGGCCGGAACCACCGTGATTCGCGAAGGCGAGGTCGCCGACGAGGTGTTCTTTCTGCTCGCGGGACGAGTCAGTGTGCTCCTCCCTCTCGACGCGAACGCGGCTGGCCGGAATCGCCGGCTCGCCACGCTCGGACCGGGCGTCGCCTTCGGGGAGCTCGCGCTTCTCGACGAGGCGAAGCGTTCGGCCGACGTGGTGTGCGACGAACGATCGACGATTGCATCGCTCACACTGGGGGCGCTGCAGCAACTCCAGGCGTCGTCCCCGAGCATCGGCCAAGCGATGCACGCGAACTTGGCCCGACTCCTGGCGCGACGGCTCCGTTCCGCAAACGCGCAGATACGCGCGCTCGCCCGATAATCGAGCTACAGAGTCAGGCGCAGATCCGGAGGCCCGGTCGGCGCGCGCCTACCGTGTTCGCATGCCGAGCCGTGACGAGCTGATCAACTGGATCGAGACGGAGAGCGACGCGTTTGCGGCGACGATACGCGCCGATGTGCTGGATCACCGCGTTCCCGGTTGCCCCGAATGGACCCTGCGCGAGCTGGTCTGGCATCTCGGAGCAGTTCAACGCTTCTGGGCGAGGGACGTGCGCCGCGGGGCCGACGTCGAGCCCGATTTCGACGATACGGGGTCCGGGCCGCGAGAAGCGGCCGACCTCGATGCCTGGATGCGCGCGTCGACGCGGGAGCTCATGCAAGCGTTGCATGACATTTCGTGGGAGGCGCCCGCGTGGACGTGGTGGAAGGCGCCGCGCAACGTCGGCGCCATCGCCCGTCATCAGGCGCAGGAGGCGGCGGTGCACAGGTGGGACGCGCAGTCGGCGTCGAACTCCGTTGCCGCGGCGCTTCCCGACGCGCTCGCGGCTGATGGGGTCGAGGAGTTTTTCGAGATTGCTCGTCAGTTGCGCGACCCCACGCCGATCACCTTCGTTGCGACCGACACGGGCGGGTCGTTTCCGCTCTCCGCCGGCCCGAGTCGCGCCACGGTGTCCGCGACTGCGGCGGATCTCGTCTTGCTGCTGTACGGCCGGCGGTCGCTCGACGAGGTGGCGGTCGAAGGCGACCGGTCCGTCGTCGAGGCGTTCCTGCTCCCGATCGAGTAGGAACCCGCTAGGCCGAGGGTTGCCCGCCGGCGGCGGAAGCGGGTGCCGTAAGGGCCGGGAGTTCGACATCGGCGGCGACGCCGAGTCGTTGGACGCGCGTCAGGCGCCCGATGCCGCGCAACGTGACGTTGCGGGTGCCGTGCACCGTGATCCAGGTCGGGAGGACCGATGCGTGGTAGCCGACGGCGAGAAGCTCACCGGGTCGCGCGGTTTGGCAGAGCCGGGCGGCGAGATTGACGGGTCGACCGATGTAATCGTCACCGTCGATGATCAGAACCTTCCCGTGGGCGACGCCGCCCCGCAGCGCCAGAGGCCGGCCGTCGTAACGGGCGATGAGCTCGGCCGCGGTCGCGATTGTCGGACCGATGTCGACGCCGATGATCATGACGCCGTCGCCGAGCCACTTCCCGACACGGACACCGCGTCGAACGGTGAGCTCGCGAGTCAGTGTGCGGAACCGACTGAGCGTGTCGACCGCCGCGTGTTCGCCGTGCGTGGCGATGAATGCGGTGAAACCGCACAGGTCGAGAAACGCGAAGGCTCGCTCGACCGGCTCG
>JAUZEM010000346.1 GCA_030839005.1 Actinomycetota bacterium
AGGAGGCCAGCCCGACCGGAGCGATCAAGGAGATCGCGCAATCGACCGGCGGCCCGTTGCTGCTTCTCGCTCTCGCCGCCGGGATGTTCGTCTACGCGGTTTGGCGGTTGGCGACAGCAGTGCTGCCCGGCAGCACCGATGCCGAGGGGCTGGCAACGCGCATCGGCTACGGCGTGAGCGCGATCCTGTACACGACCTTCGGTGTCACGGCGATCTCACTGGCGCGGAGCCGTGCTGCGAAGGCCAACGGCAACAAGACGGTCAGCGACATGACCAGTCGACTGATGCAGCACACGCCAGGCCGATGGCTCATCGGCATTGCCGGAGTGGTAGTCATCGGTGCCGGCCTGTACCGCGTCGTCAAGGGCCTGAAGAGCGACGTTACCGACGACATCGACATGAGTGGCATGTCGGCCGCGCGGCGCCGATGGACGCGTCGCCTCGGCGCGGGTGGAGAAGTCGGGCGCGGAAGCGCCATGGGCCTCATCGGCTTCTTTCTCGTGCGTGCCGCCGTCACGTTCAAAGCCGCCGAGGCGACCGGCCTCGACGGCGCCCTGCGGCGCCTCGCGCTCGAGCCGTGGGGCGTGCTCGTCGTCGCCGGCGTCGGCCTCGGGTTCATCGCATACGGACTCCATTGCGTCACCACCTTCACTCGCCGTCGACTCCAAGCGCCGTGACCCGGAGTCGTCCGAACATCCTCGTGCTTCGCGGTCGGTACTCAAACCGAGTCGGTACGGCGTAGATTGCGCGGTCGCCCGTCGGGGTCGAGCGCGACGCGGTAGAGCGCGGACGCCGACCATCTCGCCCATTTGCTGACGTGTTCCGGTTTGTGTCGGCGCAGGTGGCCCGGCGGTCGCGGTCCGTGCCTGCCGTTGTTGTGCCACTGGTCGAGCTCGGCCGCGGTTCGGGATAGGACTGCGAAGGCATCGCCCGGGTCGAGGAGATCGGCGTCGTCGCCGTCGACGCGCCCAAGGTGCTCGCGCCAGAGTCGCAGCCGCGTCTCGCGTGCGAGGCGGCGAGCGCCGTCGCCGAGCCCGCCGGGGTCTGCGGGTGCTCGCGCGTCGGGTTCCGCATCGATCACCGAGCACGAGATCTCCGAGTCGTGGGTCCACGAACGCCGGTTGAGGTTGTCGGAGCCGACAACCAAGAGGACGTCGTCGATGACGCACACTTTCGCGTGGATGTAGATCGGTGTTCCGGCCGCGTTTTCGAGGTCGTACACCGCGACGCGGTCACCCCCGGCGCGGCGCAGGATGTCGGTGACGTACTCGCGGCCGACGCGGCTTGCGGCACTCGTGGCGCGTCCGCCGCGGTCGGGGTAGCGAGGAACGACTGCGACGACGTGCAGTGCAGGGTTGCGTTGGAGCGCGCCGGCGAGCGCGCGCGCGGCGTGCGACGACCAGAGATACTGATCCTCCAAGTACACGAGTCGGCGGGCGCGCCGAAACGCTTTGAGATACGCCCGGGCGATGCTGCGCTCACCCTCGGGCGCGAACGGATACCGCGGCCGTTTCGCGGGATAGGTACGGAGGACTTGCACCGCGTGCGTGCCCAGCGGTGCGGGGTCGTCGCGCGCGGGTGGCAACGGTTCGGGGTGGCGCGGCTGGTGGGTCAGGCGTCGGGCCGCGAGACGCCACGGATTGCGATGGTCGAGCGGGGTCGGGTCCTCCCAGCGTTCACGGAAGGTGTACGCCAGCTCGCCGACCGCCGGCCCTCGCACCTCGAGCTGGACGTCGTGCCACGGAGGTCTGGCGCCGTAGCGGATGTCGAGCGCGACTGCCTGGGGATCGCCGGCGTGTTGCGAGTCGTCGTGGCGTCCGTGACACAAATCGATACCACCCTCGAACGCAACGTCGTCGTCCGATCGCGCGCCGCGGCAGATCACGACCAGCTTTTGGTGGTGGCTGCCTCCGCGCCGCACGCGCTCGTCGAGGACGATCTCGCCCCCGGCTTCGTCGACCATCTTGGCCAGGGCCGCGTTGCTCTGCTCCGCGAAGTGTGCCTGACGCGGGTGAGATCGCCACAACAGCCCGCGGACCTGCACGCCGCGGCGGGCGACGTCGGCAAGGACACGACCGATCTCGGTGCCCGGTCCGGCGAGGAGCTCATCGCTATCGCCTTGCCAATCCGTGAAGTACACGCAATCGCCAGGCTCGAGCGACGACAACGCGTCGTACAGACGACGGAAATACGCCGCACCATCCACGAGCACTTCCACACGGTTGCCCTCCGTCCACGCTGTGCCGTCAGGACGTCGTCGGTCCATCGCAGTCGCCGCGTTCCCCCGCTCGCCAATAGTCAGAAACCAGTCGTCGAGACGCAATGACCCCCCTCCCGTCGAGAACAACCTGGCTATGTGCTCCCGGAGTTTGACACCGGTGTACAGACGCTGTCCTACAAACTGAGGTCGTCGCGGTTGTTCGTCGAGACCTTGTCCCTTGATGTCGTCGACGCGTCACGAGTGTGTGTAACGCGAAAAGGCCCGGATCCTTCGATCCGGGCCCTCCGCCCTGGTCGTGCTTCCGGCTCAGCCGCTCTTCTTGGCGGCGCGCTTCATAGTTGCCTTCTTCGCAGCC
>JAUZEM010000412.1 GCA_030839005.1 Actinomycetota bacterium
CTTGGATCTGTTTCGGCGGCCCGGCCAGCGTTGCGGTGAGCGCGCACGCGGGAGACCCTCCGTCGACGACGACCACGGCGCCGCACGACAAGGTCGCGGGCATCGTCAAGGAGAAGAAACCATTGGCGGTCGCGGTGATTTCCGCCTGGACGGGAAAGTTGGTGCTCACAGGGATGTTGCTCAATACATAGTTGCCCTGTCCGTCCGTCACCGTAAACCGTTCGCTGCCATCGAGCCCCACGACCCCGGAGAAGGACACGGTCGCGTTCGCGATTGGCTGATTGGTGTTCGCGTTGGTCACGTTGCCGACGATGGTGGCGGTCGTCCTGCAGAGCTGCACCTTCTCGAGCTCCGCGTCTTGGGTTGTGGTCTTGCCGGCCGTCAGCCCGACCGTGAACGTGGCGAGCGGCTCGTCTGCGGAGGTGACGTACCTGTTCTTGAACACCGTGATCGTGGCGGTGTTCGCCGTGTTGCGGTATCCGAGCTCGATGTGGTCGATGCGATAGCTGCCGTCGGCGTTGGACGTCGTGATGCAATAGTTGGATGCCGGGCACGGCGCGCTCGTCGATCCGATGGCGTCAGAAATCACAATGCCGGGATTGGGCACCGGCAGGCCCGTCGCCGGATCCCGAACGACCCCGGCGATCGCGGCGAAGCGCTTGTGGAGCACCTTCAGGTCGGGTGCGGTGCTCGTCTGTCCCGAGTTCACCGTCACGTTCACCGGATCCGACGACCAGTAGTCAGGATCGAACGTAGGGAACCCGGGGCTCGCGACCACCTGGTACGGGAATGTGCTGGCGGGCACGTTCGGAATCAGGTAATGACCCGACGAGTTCGTCGGCGCGCACAGGAAGAAGCCGGCGCACACGGAATGGCCTGCGGGAACCGGATTGCCGGTCTCCTGGTCGAAGACGTCACCTTGGATCGCGCCGGGCGGAGGCGGCGGAGGCGGCGGCGCATGCAGCACCACGGTGACGGTCGGCTGGTCAGCACAGTTGCCCGCGAGTGCGACAGCTCGCGTTCCGCTCCAGTCCGCGTGCGGCGGGTCCGGAACCTCAGTGGAAAAGACACTGTATGTGGTCGGCTGGTTGTTGAACCACAGCCGAAGCGAGTGCGCCGGGAAAGCGAAGTTGCCGTTGCTGTCGCTGACAACGCTCGTGTGCGCGTCGGTCGCGGCGTCCCAACTATCGCGGTAGGGGTAGTCGTTCAAGTTCGTCTGTGCATCCAGCTTCACGCCGGCCGCGACCGGGCCCGTGCTGGTTCCGTACCTGACCGTCCCCGACACCGATGTCGAGCACTTTTTCACCAGCAAGAACTGTTCCGTGATGTGCAGGTGGTCGGGCGTCGAAGCCACGTCTCTGGCAGGCACCTGTACTGGGACGGTTCCGGTTGCGGCGCTGCTCCACCAATAGCCGTCGATCGCCCGGGCCGGAAGCTCGGGCGGGTAAGGATGAGGTGGCGGGCAACCATCCGGTGAACCATGTTCGGGTAGCGATGCGAAACTGAACACCGTGCGAGGCGCGTTGTTGTAGCTCAGTAGGAACTTCATCGCCGGGATCGAGGTGCCGTCGGGACCGGTCTGAGCGACCTGACCATCGTTGCCGAAGAAACCGCAAGACGTCCACGCGGTGACGTCGGCTCCGGCGATTGGCGTCTCCGGAAGCTTCTTCACCGCGAGGTAATGACTCGCCGCGTCCGCTACACCTTCGACGACTCGTCCCGCGATGTCGAACTGGATCTGGAGCACGAGTGGGAAGTCGGCGTGGGCCGTGCCGCCACAGGCAGCCGTGACCGACTTTGAGAGGAACCAATAGTTCGAGGCTGAAGCCGTGACGGTCGCAGTCGGCCCGCCGATCTTTGCGATCGTGTACTGCCCCGACGCGTTCGTGGGCTCGCCGTTCACCGACGCGCCCTGCAGCGGCCCCAGCGGCTGGTGAGTCGCCGAATCGGTGACAGTGCCGACGACCGAGATGAAGCACGGCGGAGGAGGAGTCGGGATTGGTTTCAGCGCGAAGTCCACGCGCACAAACAAGCCCGCAATGTGAGTGATCCCACCGCCGCTGGCCTGCACCGGCAGCACATAGGTGCCACTCGCGACGCTGGTCGTCGCGGTCAACGTGAGCGACGAGGTCCCCGACGGCGTTACCGGGTTCACCGAGAACTGGGCGGTCACGCCACTGGGCAGGCCGCTAATCGACAGCGTGACGGGTGACGCGAACGTGCCGACCTTGCCGACTTGGACTGTGAAGCTCACCGACCCGCCGGGTGGCAGCGTCCGCGTGGTTGGCGAGAGCGTTACCTGAAAGTCCGCGGCCGCGTACGCCGGTGTCGCCATCGCAATCCCCGCGAAGACCATCGTCGCGGCCACGACCGACACGCGACGCAGACGTCGGCGCGCGGCGAAACCGCGCGCCGACGCGTTGGCCGCGTCTTTCCGAGTGGTCGACATCACGCGCGCGCTGCGCAGCGCACAACGCCGAAACTGCCCAAGCACCGCTCCGGAGCCCACGGCAACCCCCCCAAACGCGAGAAACCCCCGCTCTCGCGTTCCCCCGGCCACACTGATGCGGCCGCGCGCTGACACTACGCACGGGACGCCCGGATTGACAGCGATCTCGCAGACCCTCAGACCGCGTGTACGACGACTTTGAGAGCGCCACAGTCGTTGCACACGACACAGGTATTTCAGTTTGCGAGTCGGGCCGCGAATCGTTTTGCGAACAGGTACGCATCGCCCGGCCACCGCGCCGAGACATAGTTGCCGTCCTCGACGCAGAAGGCCGGGCCGTCATCGGCGTCGGTGCCCCGCTTCGACAGAACCCTCGGGCCGCGTACGAAGTCGGCGGGGTCGCGCAGCGCCCCGCGGACCTCGTCCTCGACGTACTCGGGATACGTGCGGTAGTAGCGCCCGAGCCGCCACGCGGTGCTGAAGAACGCGGACCGCTCCAGGTATTTGGGCAGACACGTGGTGCGTCGCCCGTACAAGAGGCTGCGCCCGGTCGCCGGATCGCGCGTGCGGGCGAGCACCAGCACGCCGTGGCAGATGGCGCCGACGGGCCGGCCGAGTGCCCAGTACTCGGCAACCTTGCGGCGGAGCAGCTCACTGCCCAAGTACTGACGCATCCCGGGCGCGTGCCCG
>JAUZEM010000420.1 GCA_030839005.1 Actinomycetota bacterium
CGGGCACGCGACCAGGCTATGACGCCGACTCGGGGAACACGGCCTCCGCGCCGGACGTTGTGCATCCATCGGGCCGGATCCATCGGGCCGGACCCAGCGGGTGTTGTTGTCACACTCGAAGGAGATACTTCAACCATGAGCGCGCGGAGCACGACGAGCAGAGACGACCAGATCGACGACCAGATCGACGAGGAGATCGGCGAGAGTCAGCTGCGGTTGCTGCCCGGCGGATTCGGCGGATCCAGGTCTGCCCGCCCCGACTGGCAGCTCGACGAGCGCACGCGATCGGTCGGACGGCTCGGTGTCGCGCAGGCCCGCGAAGTGCTCCGGCAGGCTCGCCCGCCCGAACCCAAGCGGCCCGAGCCGATCCGCAAGGCCAGCTGACCGGCGGTCCCGCGTCAGCAGCCAAACTGGGCTGGTGCACGAGGAACCGCTGGCGGGTGGTATCGCGAACGCGGGGAAAGTGACGAGGGTCGGCCGGGAGGTTCTGCGGCCGTCGAACCCGAATTCTCCGTCGATCCATCGCTTCTTGTCGGGGTTGCGCGATACCGGGTTCGAAGGTGCGTCGATGCCCGTGGGCATCGACGACGAAGGGCATGAACGCCTGCTGTTCATCGAAGGCGACGTGCCGCTGCCGCCTTATCCGGTGTGGGCGCAACTCGACTCCGCGTTGGCGTCGATCGCAATACTGATGCGACGGTTTCACGACGCGTCCCGATCGTTCGATCCCACCGGATCGACGTGGAGCGACGAGATGGTCG
Source organism: Actinomycetota bacterium (assembly GCA_030839005.1). GTDB lineage: Bacteria > Actinomycetota > Acidimicrobiia > IMCC26256 > PALSA-610 > PALSA-610. The sequence goes on from JAUZEM010000420.1 coordinate 762, forward strand.
ACCCCGCGGGCGGGCCCATCGTCTGCCACAACGATGTGTGTCTCGAGAACGTCGTGTTCCGCCAAGGCATCGCGGTCGGTCTGCTCGACTTCGACTTCGCCGCGCCGGGTCGAGGGGTGTACGACCTCGCCCAAATGGCGCGCATGTGCGTCCCGATCGACGACGACGTCAACGCGGACCGACTCGGTTGGCAACCGGCCGACCGGCCGGCGCGGCTGCGATTGGTTGCCGACGCGTACGGCCTCGACCTGACGTCGCGGGACGAGCTCCTCGCGATCTTGTCGGACACGATCGTGAGGGCTGGTGGCGAGTTCGTGCGACGACGGGTCGAGGCCGGCGATCCCAACTTCATCAAGATGTGGACCGAGATGGGCGGCAACGATCGCTTCGACCGGCGACGCCGCTGGTGGGTCGAGCACCAGAATCGGTTCGAGAACGCGCTCGAGTGACGCGTCGCGCAGAGCCTGTGATCGAGATCGGAGCACCATGACCATCACCGAGAGCGACGTCGAGACGGTCCGGCGCTTCTACGCCGCGTTCGCGGCCGGAGACTTCGAGAAGGTACGCGCGTGCTTCGCACCCGACGCGGTCTGGCATCTCCCGGGGCGGGGCGCGCTCGCCGGCGACCATCACGGATGGAACGCGATTCGCGACGACTTCTTGGCCAAGGTCGGTCCGCTGTCCGGCGGCACCTTGCGCGCGGGGCTGATCGACGTCGCGGTCGGAGTCGACTACGTCGTTGCGGTGCAACATGCGACCGCCGACCACGACGGTCGGCGCCTCGACGTCACCGGTTGCCAGCTCATCCGGATGGAGGGCGGACGCATCGCCGAGGTGCGAGGCCACTACTCGGATCAGTACGCGTTCGACGCCTTCTGGCGATCCGATGAGGACCGCCCGTAGCGCGGTCCACCGAACGGGAATCTCACGCGGCCGGGATGTTCCTGCGGACTAACGCCAGGATCTCCGATGCCGCGCGCGGGATGTTGCTACCGGGCCCGAACACCGCGGCGACACCAGCGTCGTGAAGGAACTCGTAGTCGGACGCGGGGATCACGCCCCCGACGACCACGAGGATCTCGTTCGCACCCTCCGCGCGCAACGCCTCGATGAGCTGGGGCACGAGGGTCTTGTGCCCGGCGGCCTGGCTCGAGATCCCGACGACGTGCACGTCGTTCTCGATCGCCTCGCGCGCCGCTTCCTCGGGCGTCTGGAACAACGGGCCGATGTCGACGTCGAAGCCGAGGTCGGCAAAGGCCGTCGCGATCACCTTCGCGCCGCGGTCGTGACCGTCCTGACCGAGCTTGGCGACGAGGATGCGCGGGCGCCGGCCCTCTTCGGTCGCGAACGCCTCGACCTCCTTCCGGATCCGCTGGAACTCCTCGTCGTCGGCGTAGGCGCGCCCGTAGACGCCTGAGATCGTGCGGATGTCGGCCCGATAGCGGCCGAAGATCTTCTCGAGCGCGTCGGAGATCTCGCCGACGGTCGCACGCGCCCTCATCGCCTCGATCGACAGCGCCAGCAGATTGCCGTTGCCTGTGGCCCCCTCGGCCAGCGCGTCGAGCGCGGCCTGCACCCGGTGCGCATCACGCGTCGCCTTGACGCGTTCGAGGCGCACCAGCTGCCGGCGAAGCACTTCGGTGTTGTCGATGCTGCGGGTGTCGATCGGCGCCTCGTTTTCGAGCCGGTACTTGTTGACGCCGACGATCGCCTCCTCGCCGAGACCGATGCGCGCCTGCCGGCGGGCCGCGGCCTCCTCGATCCGAAGCTTCGGCATGCCCGACTCGACGGCCTTCGTCATGCCGCCGAGCTTCTCGACCTCTTGAATGAGCGTCCACGCCTCGTTGGCGATCGACTGCGTCAACGCCTCGACGTAGTACGAACCGCCGAGCGGATCGACGACGTGGGGGATGCCGGTCTCCTCGGCCAGGATCAGCTGCGTGTTGCGCGCGATACGCGCCGCGAAATCGGAAGGCAGCGCGATCGCCTCGTCGAAGCTGTTGGTGTGGAGGCTCTGCGTGCCCCCGAGCACTGCCGCGAGCGCCTCATACGCGGTGCGCACGATGTTGTTGTACGGATCCTGCTCGGTGAGCGACACGCCGGACGTCTGGCAGTGTGTGCGCAACATCTTCGATTCAGCTTTCTGGGCGCCGAGGTCGGTCATGATGCGCGACCACAGCAGGCGCGCCGCGCGCAGCTTCGCAACCTCCATGAAGAAGTCCATGCCGATGCCGAAGAAGAACGAGAGACGTCCCGCGAACTCGTCGACCGACAGGCCGCGCGAAGCCGCGAAGCGTGCGTACTCCAAACCGTCGGCGAGCGTGAACCCGAGCTCCTGCACCGCGGTCGCGCCCGCTTCTTGCATGTGGTAGCCGGAGATCGAGATCGAGTTGAACCGCGGCATGTGATTCGCGGTGTGCTCGATGATGTCACCGACGATCCGCATGCTCGGCGCGGGCGGATAGATGTAGGTGTTGCGGACCATGAACTCCTTGAGGATGTCGTTCTGGATCGTTCCCGTGAGCTGGTCCTGACTCACGCCCTGCTCTTCCGCGGCCACGACGTATCCCGCGAGCACGGGCAGCACCGCACCGTTCATCGTCATCGACACCGACATCTTGTCGAGCGGGATGCCGTCGAAGAGGATCTTCATGTCCTCGACCGAGTCGATCGCAACGCCGGCCTTGCCGACGTCACCGACGACGCGCGGATGGTCGCTGTCGTAGCCGCGGTGCGTCGCGAGGTCGAACGCGACCGACAACCCCATCTGTCCGGCCGCGAGGTTCTGGCGATAGAACGCGTTCGACTCCTCGGCGGTCGAGAAACCCGCGTACTGGCGGATCGTCCACGGCCGGTTCGCATACATCGTGGCGCGCGGTCCCCGCACGAACGGCTCGATGCCGGGCAGCCCGCCCACGCACGCGAGCTCCTCGAGGTCGGCGGCCGTGTAGAGCGGCTTCACCGCGATGCCTTCGGGTGTCTCCCACGTGAGCGTGTCGGGGTCGGCGCCCTTCAGCTCCTTCGCCGCGAGTTCACGCCAACGCTCGAGGTCGGGCTCCGTCATGTTGATTAGTGAACCACGGACACGACCCGGGCCGAGAAGTCGCTCCGCTCGATTTCGCTAGAAGCGCGACTCGGTGTCGATCGTGACCGTCTGACCGGCCGGGTCGACGCCGACACGACACGTGGGACACGCAGTCGGCGTCGTGCCGTCCTTGAACGTGCCCGCCTTGAACAAGTTCTGGCACTGGTCGCACACGACATACGTGGCGCGTTCCTGTTTCATCCCCCTGAAGTTACTCATGCCGCCCCCTCCACGCGCGATCCGCAGAGCGAGCCCGAAGTTCGCGGCCGAGGCATTGCATCCTCTCCGGAGGCCGTGTTATACATCTCCAGACGACTTGACGTGATCTCTGGCACTCTACGGAGGGACATCATGACCGGTGCGATCCGGGTAATGCCCTGGCCCGATCCGGTACTCGACGCGATCGGCCACGATCCTCGCAGCTGGTACGTGGAGACGTTCTGGCTCCCGACGCTCGGGCCGACCGCACTGTTGCTCCTGCGCCACCTGGCCGACCGGTTCGACCGCGATCCCAAGGGCGTCGATCTGCCGGTGGCCGACACCTCGGCCGCCCTCGGGCTCGGGCCCCGCGATGGCCAGCAGTCGCCGCTCATCCGCAGCCTCGCCCGCCTGCAGCAATTCGAGCTCGCCTGTTCCGACGGTGACACCACCGTCGCGGTTCGCCGCACGTTGCCGCCGGTGCACCGGCGCCACGTGCGCCGGCTGCCGACCGGCCTGCAAGCGCGCCACGCGGAGTGGATCGAGGAACAAGCAACGAAACCGGTCGATGTGGCCCGGCGTCGGGCCCGCCGGTTCGCGCTCACCCTGCTCGCACAGGACGAGCCGATCGACGCGGTCGAGCGCGCCCTGCACGCGGGCGGCTTCCATCCCGCGCTCTCGCACGAAGCGGTCCGCTGGGCGCGCGAACAGGCGACAACATTGAACGAGGGGCGATGAACGAGGCGCCGTGAACGAGGCGTCATGAACGAGAGCAGTCGTTACCGGCACCCGCCCAGCCCCCGCCGGTAACGCATCGCCGGGGCGGGGCGCCGCCGTGGGGTGCGCCCCGCCCCGCTGCGAATATCCTCGAACACCTATGCCCGGCGCCGAGCTCGACAAAGTCGCGACCTGGCTTCGCAACGCGCGCCAGGTGACGGTGCTCACCGGCGCCGGCATCTCGACGGAGTCGGGCATTCCCGACTTCCGCGGGCCGCAGGGCATCTGGACGAAGAACCCGGCGGCCGAGAAGACCGCCACGCTGCAGTACTACATGTCGGATCCGGCCGTCCGCCGCCAGGCCTGGCAGAACCGGGTCAACAGCGAGATGTGGACGGCCGCGCCCAACCCCGCGCACCATGCGCTCGTCGCGCTCGAACACAAGGACAAGCTCCAGACCATCGTGACCCAGAACGTCGACGGCTTGCATCACGCGGCCGGCCAGTCGCCCGAGATCGTGATCGAGATCCACGGCAATGTTCGCGACGCGAAATGCATGTCGTGCGAGTGGCGGGGACCGATGCACGAGACGCTCGAACGCGTCCGCGCGGGCGAGGACGATCCGCGTTGCACCCACTGCGGCGGCATCCTCAAGTCGGCGACGATCAGCTTCGGCGAGAACCTCGTCGTGGCCGACCTGCAGCGTTCCCAGGCCGCCGCCGGTCGCGCCGACGTGTTCCTCGCGATCGGCACCTCGCTCGCCGTGTACCCCGCGGCCGGCCTCCCCGAGATCGCGCTGCGCAACGGCGCTCGACTCGTGATCCTCAATGCCGAGGAGACTCCGTTCGATCCGCTCGCCGACGTCGTCGTGCGGGACCGGCTCGGCGAAGCGCTCCCGGCCCTGGTGGCGCTGGTATGACCGTTGGGAATATCCGACCGCCGCGGTAGGATTTAGCCCTTAGAGCCGTCGGGAGTGCCCTTCCGGGGC
>JAUZEM010000430.1 GCA_030839005.1 Actinomycetota bacterium
CATCGAGAACTTCACCGCCGCGAGATCGGCGGGAGTCTTGATGTGGTCCGGCTCCAAACCGATCTGCACGACGGATTGCGACCCCTCGAGCACCGAGCCGTTGTTTGCAAGGAGCGATCCGCGCGCCGGCCAGGACGTCTTTGCCGTCAGGTGATTGCCGGCGCCGAGCCCCGGATAGAGCGCGTTCGGGTCCCAGGTGACCCTCCAGCCCGCGACCTTGGTATGGGTGAGGGCGAGCACGCCGTTCCACGTGACGGGCCCGAGTCCTCTGAGCGCGATCTCGGCGTGGTACGTGGCGGTCGCGTCGTCGGCCGTCCCCGAGAGGCCCGTGCGCGTGTAGGTCGCGGTGCTCCCGGGCACGGCGACGAGCAGGCTCGACGCAACCGTCGAGAGGTCGTGGACGGACCGGTCGAGCAGCGTGGCCATCTCGGCCGCGTCGGAGCGCCCCCAGGCGTGCAGGAAGGTGTCTACCTCGCGGCTCGGAAGCGTGACCTTGTCGGTGTGCGTCCGGGCGAGCGCCACCCCGACGATCGCCCCGGCCACGACGAGCAGCGCCACGAAGAACACGAGCGCACGCTTCATCGGTCGCCAGTCTGGCCCAGCGGGCGCCTCCATGGGTGGCGCGCGCTCGACACCGACCCGGCGCGGGGGCGAAGATGGAACACGTTCTATCCCGTGACCATGCTGTCGAGTAGTGGCGGAGGCCAGATGTACGTCGGGTTGAGCAAGGAGCAAGAGGCGCTGCGCGACGAGCTGCGCGCGTATTACGACGGCCTGCTGACGTCCGAGGTCGAGGACGACCTGCGCAAGGGTGAGGGTGTCGGCCAGGTTTCGAAGGACGTCTGGAAGCAGATGTGTCGCGACGGTTGGGCGGGCGTCGGGTGGCCCAAGGAGTGGGGTGGGCGCGGCATGACCCCGATCGAGCAGTTCGTGTTCTTCGACGAGTCGATGCGCGCGGGTGCACCGGTCCCGATGCTCACGATCAATTCGGTCGCGCCGACGATCATGCGGTACGGCTCGGAAGAGCAGAAGAACTTCTACGTCGACAAGATCCTCAAGGGCGAGATCCATTTCGCGATCGGCTACACCGAGTCCGACGCCGGCACCGACCTCGCGTCGTTGAAGACGCGCGCGGTGCGCGACGGCGACGAGTACGTGATCAACGGCCAGAAGGTCTTCACGAGTCTTGCGAGCGGTGCCGACTACATCTGGCTCGCGGTGCGCACGAGCCAGGAGGCGAAGAAGCACAAGGGCATCTCGATCATCATCGTGCCCACCGACACGCCCGGGTTCTCGTACAAGAAGATCGACAACTTCGGCGACACCAACACGAACATCACCTACTACGAGGATGTTCGGGTTCCGGTCGGCAACCTCGTTGGCGGGGAAAACCAGGGCTGGTCCCTCATCACGAACCAGTTGAACCACGAACGCGTGACCTTGTGCTCGTCGGGTGTCGTGGAGCGCCAGCTCGACGACGTCCGCAAATGGGCGCAGGAGACGAAGCTCGCAGACGGCCGGCGCGTGATCGACCAGGAATGGGTGCGGGTCAACGTCGCGCGCGTTCACGCCAAGCTCGAGTTCCTGAAGCTCGCGAATTGGCGGGTGGCGTGGCTCGCGCAGAACGGTGAGGCGCTGAATCCGGCCGACGCGTCGTCGATCAAGGTGTACGGCACGGAGTTCTACATGGAAGCCGCACGCCTGCTGATGGAGATCATGCGCGACCAGGCACCGATCGCGGGCAAATCGCCCGGCGCCGTGGTGCGGGGCCGGGTCGAGCGCATGCTGCGCGGCATGCACATCCTGACCTTCGGCGGCGGCACCAACGAGATGCAGCGAGACCTGATCGCGATCTTCGGGCTCAACATGCCCGGAAGCCCGCGCTGACCGAGGAGACGAACCATGGATTTCGCACTTTCCGAGGAACAGCAGGAGCTCGCCGGTCTCGCCGCGCGCATCCTCGAGGACCGAATGACGTTGCAGCACCTGAAAGAGCGCGACCGGTCCGACGACTGGTACGACCTCGACACGTGGCGCGAGTTCGCGAAGGCGAACCTGCTCGGTATCGCACTCCCGGAAACCGTTGGCGGTCTCGGTTTCGGGTTCCTCGACCTGTGCATGGTCTTGCGTGAGGTCGGACGCAACGTCGCGCCCCTCCCGATGATCCCGACCCTCGTCAGCGCGGCGCTGCCGATCGCGCGCTTTGGAACCGACGCTCAGCAAGCGGTGCTGTCGAAGGTCGTCGCGGGCGATCTACTGCTCACCGCCGCGCTCGTCGAGTACGGCAGCGAGCCCGAACGGCCGGCGACGACTGCGACGCGCGACGGCGCCGGTTGGCGGCTCGACGGGTTGAAGGGGAGTGTCCCGGGCGCCGCCGCGGCCGAGCTCGTCGTGGTCCCGGCGCGCGTCGACGACGGTGTCGGTGTGTTCCTCGTCCCCACGAACGCGAGCGGCGTGACCCTGGAACGCCAGGAGGTCATGAACCACGAGCCGCTGTTCGAGCTCCGGCTCGACGGCGTGCGCGTCGGTGACGACGCGCGGCTCGGAACACCAGAGCAGGGGAGCGAGATCCTCGCGTTCGCGCTCAACCGCACAATGGTCGCGTCGTGTGCCGTCGTCTCCGGTGTCGCCGACAAGGCGCTGCGACTGACCGCGCACTACACGACGGAGCGCAAGCAGTTCGACCGGGCGATCGGCACGTTCCAGGCCGTGGGTCAGCGCATGGCCGACTGCTACATCGACAACCAGGCGATCGATCTCACGATGCTCCAGGCGGCGACGCACCTCGACGAAGGTCGCGACGACCCGCTCGAGGTCGCGACCGCGAAGTTCTGGGCCGCCGACGGTGGGAACCGGATCGGCCACGCCGCCCTGCACATCCACGGCGGTATCAGCATCGACGTCGACTTCCCGATCCACCGCTACTTCCTGTGGCTGAAGCGTTATGAGTTCTCGCTCGGTTCGGCCACGCCGGAACTGCTCCGGATCGGCGAGGTGCTCGCCGACGCGCCCGTCTCCTCCTGACGCGTTCCTGTTAACGGCGAGGCGTCAGTCGCGCGCGGCACGCAAGAGCCGCTCGACCGGCGCGATGTCGAACGGTGGGCCGACCATCACGATCAGGTGGTCGGCACCCGCGTCGAGGTAGGCAGGCCAGGCGTCGACCTCGCCGGCATTGATGGCGACCGTGCGCTCGATCTGGCCCGGCTTGCGGTCGAGGCGCGCGCACCAATCGTCGAGCACCCGGTTCTTCTGCGCGAAGCTCTCCGCCGGTCCGAAGGTGTTCCACGCGTCGGCATATTCCGCGACGAGCCGCAGCGTCACCTTCTCGCCGCTCCCGCCGATGAGGATGGGGAGGCGGCCGCGTGGCGGCGGTTCCAAGCGGCTGAGGCGGTCCATCACGATCGGCAGATCACGCTTCAGGTCGCGCAAGCGTGAGGCTGCGGTGCCGAACTCGTAGCCGTACTCGCGGTAGTCGCGGTCGAACCAGCCCGAGCCGATGCCCAGCACGAATCGGCCGTCGCTGATGTGGTCGATGGTGCGCGCCATATCGGCAAGCAGGCTCGGATTGCGGTACGAGTTGCAGGTGACGAGGGCGCCGAGCTGCGCATGACGCGTGTCGGCCGCCATCGCAGCGAGCAATGTGTACGCCTCGAAGTGCGCCGCATTGGGATCGCCGTAGAGC
>JAUZEM010000472.1 GCA_030839005.1 Actinomycetota bacterium
GTCGTCGCGGGTCATCGGCGTGCGCATGAGCGCGGTCTCGCGGTTGACCGCGTTGGCCCGGGTGCTCATCGCGACCTCGGCGAGGTGATCGCGCGTCGTGCCGTACATGTGCATGTGACGTTGGGCGAGCACCGCGAACATCTGACCGGGCGCCATCAACCCGGCCGGCTGGATGAAGTTGCCCTCCGGACTCGGCGGCGCGCTGTAGACCGCGCCGGGCTTGCCGCGCGGCGCGAAACTCGCGCCGAAGCGGCTCGCCGCCTGCTGCAACGTCATGATCGACGCGACGCACGTCGCCTGGCCGGTCGCCACCGCGGCGGCGGCCAGCCCGACGCTCCCGGACGCGCCGCCACCGCCGCCGGTGAGCATGGCCGTGAACCGGATCTCGGGCAGCCCGAGCCACTGCGCGAAGAGGCTCGTGTCGAATCCCATCGAATACAGCGCGAGCCCGTCGACGTCGTCGATCAGGACGCCCGCGTCCGCGCAGGCGGCGAGCAGCGCCTTGGCGGCGAGCTCCATCGGGAGTTGAGGAAGCGATTCGCCGCGCCGGTAGTAGGGAGTGGCCCCGACGCCCGCGATCGCGCACCGGTCCTTCAGGGTCAGCTCGCCCGTCATGCCCGCGCGCCGGTCAGGGCGGCCGCGTCCAAGTCGTAGAGCCGCGCGGCATTCGCGAACGTCACGGCGTGCTGCTCGTCGGCGGAGAGGCCGCCGAAGATCCGCGCCACCGTCTCCTGGCTGTGGGGATATGTCCCTTCGGGATGTGGGTAGTCGCTCGCCCACAGCAGCGGCTCGATGCCCGTGATCGAACGGGTGAACAGCGGCGTGCGATCGGCGCCGAGCGTGACGTGGCACTGCGCGCGGACGTAGTGGCTCGGACGCTCGGCGAGCTTCGGCTTCACCCACTGCTCGTGCTCGTCGAACGCCTCGTCCATCCGCTCGCAGCAGTAGGCGAGCCAGCCCGCGCCCGACTCGACGAACACCAACCGCAGGGCGGGAAATCGCTCCAGCACTCCCGACGCGGCGAAATAGCAGAGCGTGTCGGCCGACAGCAGCCCGACCTTCGCGTAGTTGATCACCGCGCCGCCGGGACCCTTCTCGGGGCTCGGAAGCGCGCCGGTGCCGGTGTGCATCGCGAGCGGCACGCGGGCCTCCGCCGCGATGCTCCACACGGCGTCGTATTCCGGCCGGTTGTACGGAAGGCCCTCGGGCGGCGAGGTGGGGATCATCGCGGTCTTGAAGCCGCGCTGCGCCACGCGCCCGAGCTCCGCCGCCGCGCTGGTTGCATCGCGCACGGGGATCACCGCCGCGGGCACGAACGTGTCCGAACGGTGGAGGAACGTGTCCGCGAGCCAGTCGTTGTAGACGCGCGCGCACGCCATCTGGAGCTCGGCGTCGGCGACCATGTCGATGAAGAGGCCGAAGGTCGGGTAGATGACCTCGGCCACGACGCCGTCGGAGTGCATGTCGCGCAAACGCTCGTCGGGGTCGGCACCGCCCCCTTTCGACAGCACCGCGCGTCGCTTCTGTTTCTCGCCGACGGTCTCGGCGCGGTTCGGTGCCGGCGGCTCGACACGCGTGAGCTTGCGGTCGGGCATGCCCTCGACGCGCAGCACGAACCATTCGCCGGCCTGTTCCAGGCGCGGGCCACGGTCGCGCATGGCCGGCGGGAGGTTGTCCTGCCACAGGGTGACCGGTTCGAAGACGTGGTTGTCGGCCGAGATCAAGGGTTGCATGCGTTACCTCACGAGGAGTTGGGGGCGAACGTGTCGCTGGTGATCTGCCGGGCGTGGATCGCGGTGGCCGTCCGGTCGAAATGGCTCGCGCGTTCGGCGAGGTTGGTGACCGCGACGAGATTGTCGATGTCGTGCAGCTCCCACTCCGTCGGATCGACGCGCGCGGGCGCGCCCGGTTCGTCGCCGATCGCGACGGCCGGCCCCGCCAGGACGAAATGTGTAGGGCGCAGCCCGGCGGCGACGAGCCGGTCGTGCGCGTCCGGACGGGCGCCGAGCACGCTCACCTCGTGGAAGACGTCGCCGTACCGGCGGCCGAGATCGTCGAGCCCGTCGAGCAACGCGCCGTTCACGCCGAGCACGGCGTGGTAGGTCATTTGGCGGGTGAACATCGCGACCCGTACTGCTTCCCCGCGCGTCGCATCCGCGCAGGAGAGCTGCGCGCCGCGCACCATCGTCGCGATGATGTACGGCCAGAACTGCGCGGCCTCCGAGAGCATGGAGCACCAGAGCACGCGCCGGCCCGGCTCGACGCCGATGGCTTCGAGGCGCGTGGTTGCCCCGTCCGTGTCCCGCCGGATCTCGTCGTGGGAGACCTCCCAAGCGACCCGGTGACCCGTGCGGTCGACGTACTGCCCGACGCCCCACGTCGAGGTCATCGGGCGGCCACCCGCGGGATCTTGTGGGGCGGGCCGAGGCGGAGGAGCTCGGCGTTGGGCACCAGCTCGACGGCCGGGGTCACGCCGACCTCCGCGGTCACGGCGGCCGCAATCTCGTCCGCGAGCGTCGACAGACGCGACTGCGCCGTGTCCTGGTACCCCACGCGCAGCCGCAGCTCGTCGAGCTCGCGTGCCGGCCGGATGATCTGGAAGAGTCCGAGCCGGCAGGCATCGATCGAATCGATCGCGCTCCACACGTCCACGGGCAGCACGGATCGCCCGGCGACGACGACCTCGTCGCCCTTCCGGCCGACGGTACGGATGCGCGCGTGCGTACGGCCGCACGGGCAGGGCGTTCGCGTGATCCGCACGATGTCGTCGCTGCGGTACCGAACGAGTGGCGCCACGCGGTTCGTGAGCGCGGTCGCGACGAGCTCGCAGCGCGCGTCGTCGTCGGTCACGGTTGCCGCGTCGCGGTGATCCACTGCGTCGGGATCGATGCCTTCGACGAGGACGGTGTCCTCCCACACGTGCATCCCGTCGTGCGCGGAGCACTCGAAGCTGGCCGTGACGTCGCCGACCGACGAGTGCTCGAAGAGTGACATGCCCCACTCCCGGGCGAGGCCGCGGGCGCGCGCGCCGAGGGGCTCGCCCGCCCAGACGATGCCGCGGTACGAGGCGAAGGCTTCGCGCGGGTCGATCCCGGCTCGCGCCGCGATCTGGTCGGTGGCGAGGATCATCGTGCCGCCGAAGTTGTACATGGCGGTGGGTGCGTACTCGATCGACAGCCGGAGCAGTCGCTCGATCTCGTCGAGGTCGTAGTCGAAGAGGACGGGCACGGCGCCGAGGCTCTGGACGAACCCGTACGTGGGGCCGCGGAAGGTGAAGAGGAACAGGGAGAAATGATCGCCGGGACGCACGCCCATGCCCCAGAAGTCGCGGTACATGATCGACGGCCGCCCGACCGAGATGCCGCCCCACTTCTCCGCGACGAGCGTCGGGTCGCCGGTCGTGCCCGACGTCGACATGATCGCCGTCAGCTCGGCGGGCGGGAGGCAGAGCAGCCCGCCGTACGGATCGGCGCGCTCGTCGCGGAACTGACGGACCGCGTCCTTGGAGATGAACGGCACCTTCTCGCGGAAGTCGTCGAGCGTGCGCACGTCGGCGGGGGTGATGCGGGCCTTGCGCCACAGCTCCCGGATGAGGGGAGAGCGCTCGTACGTGAAGGCGATGGTGTCGAGGAGCAGCTCGAGCTGGAGGTCGGCGAGCCGGTCGCGCGGCATCGTCTCGTACTCCGCGTCGTAGAAGACGCTCTCGACGGGCGGCCCGCTCACGACCGGGCGCCGAGCGCGGGGAGGCAGAACCGCGCGACGTGCGCGCGGGCTTCGGCCAGCGAGAGACGCGTGTCGCCGCCGAGGCGTCGCTCGACGAGCTCCCACGTGACGGCATGGATACTCACGGCGTCGAGCTCGGGATCAGTGTTCGGGAGCTCGCCCGAGCGGCGGCCGGCACGGAGTGCGGCGACCAGCGGTGCGAGGAGGGCGGCGACCGTCTCGGCGAACTGGTCGGGGTGGTCGGGCCGCAGGCGCGCGCCTTCGGCGAAGAGCGTCCGGGTCCGCGGCGCGCGCCGCGGTGCGTAGCCGAGCGCGAGCGTCTCGTCGATCCACGCGACTACCGCGCCGGCGGCGTCGGGCGCGGCATCCACCGCGGCCTGACGGCGCGCCAGGCTGCGTTCCAGCTCCGCGGTGAACACCGCGAGCACGAGCTCGTCCTTGCTGGCGAAGTGCCGGTAGAAGGCGCGCGTGGAGAGACCGGCGCGCTGGAGGACGTCGGCGACGGTGAGGCCGGCCGACCCGTGTTCGGTGAGCGCCGCGAGCGCCGCCTCGAGGAGCGCGGTGACCTCGGTTTCGGCGCGGGCGCGGGCGGCTTCCGTCGACCGGGCTGCGACGCGCTCCGAGATCGCCATATGCAAAAGCGAAAATAGTGTTTTCACCCCGTCGCGTCAAGGGAGACGACAGCGCAGCGACCGGAGGGGAGCGGAGCGTGGAGTCGACCCATAGTGATGCCCCTTGTAGCGTGCACCACGTCGACATACGGAGGGTTTGCATGCCTGCGTCGGGTTCGATCCTCGGCAATGCCGTCCGCCGCCTCGAAGACCCCGCGCTGTTGACGGGAGTGGGGAAGTACGTCGACGACCTCGTCGAGCCGGGCATGCTGCACGTCGCGTTCGTGCGGTCCACGGTCGCGCACGGCGACGTGCGCTCGGTCGACGTCACCGAGACGTCGTCGATGCCGGGTGTGGTGGGGGTGTACCACTCGAGAGGCGACGATCTCGGCCTCGCGTCGCTGCACCAATTCCCGATGATGCCCGAGACGTTGAACCGGCCGATCTTCGCGACGGACAAGGTGCGATTCGTCGGCGACGTCGTCGCGGCGGTCGTCGCGCAGACGCGCGCCCAGGCCGCCGACGCGGCCGAGAGCGTCGTCGTCGATTACGACCCGTTGCCTTCGGTCGTGAGCCCGCTCGCCGCGCTCTCGCCCGACGCCCCACTGCTGTTTGCCGGCCATGGATCGAACGTGTGCTTCAGCACCACGTTCCCGGAGGAGGGCGACGCCGACCCGCTCGCCGGCGCGGATGTCGTCGCCGAGGTCACCATGGTGAGCCAACGCCTGGCCGGCGTTCCGATGGAGACCAACGGCATCCTGGCCGTACCCGCCGACGGGGCTCTTACCTGCTGGGTCTCCCACCAGGCGCCGCACTCGATCCATGCCGAGTACGCCCCGATGCTCGGTCTCGAACCGGCCAAGTTGCGCGTCGTGTGCGGATGGGTCGGCGGCGGCTTCGGCCCCAAGTCGTCGCCGTACGTGGAGCATCTCGTCGCGGCCGCCGCGGCGCTGAAGCTCGGACGACCGGTGAAGTGGATCGCGACGCGCTCCGAGGACATGTTGTCGCTGGTGCACGGCCGCGATTACGTGATGACGGCCCAGCTCGGTGTGAAGTCGGACGGAACGATCGTCGGCCTCGACGAAACGGTTGTGGCCTCGGCCGGCGCGTACCCCGGTATCGGCGCGATCTTGCCGATGCTCACCCAGATGATGTCGGTCGGCGTGTACGAGATCCCCAAGGTGCGGTTCACGGCCACCACGGTGATGACGAACAACACTTCCGTCGGGGCCTATCGCGGCGCCGGACGCCCCGAGGCGACGCAGCTCATCGAGCGAGTGCTGGATGTGGCAGCCGGCCGGCTCGGCATGGATCCGACCGAGATTCGGCGGGCGAACTTCATCCCGCCCGGCAAGTTCCCGCTCACGACCCCCACCGGCGCCAACTACGACTCGGGCGAGTACGAGAAGTCACTCGATGCCGCGTTGAAGGCATCGGGCTACGCCGAGCTGCGCGCCGAGCAGGCGCAGCGGCGCGCGAACAAGGACATCAAGCAGCTCGGAATCGGCGTCTCGACCTACGTGGAAGTCACCGCGCCGGTCGGGCTCCACGTCGAGTTCGGCGCGGTCGAGATCCACGACGACGGTGCCGCGAGTGTCTTCGCCGGCACGAGCGCGCACGGCCAAGGCCATCACACGGCGTTCGCCATGCTCGCGAGCGAGGTGCTCGGTATTCCTATGGACAAGATCACCCTCGTCGATTCGGACACCGACCGTGTGCCCCGCGGTGCCGGCACGATGGGTTCGCGTTCGCTGCAGACGGCGGGCAGCGCCATTCACGTCGCGTCGAACGAGGTGCTCGAGCGGGCCCGCTACATCGCCGGTCACGTGCTCGAGGCGTCGGCCGCCGACATCGTCGTCGGCGACGGCGGCTTGCACGTCGCCGGAGTGCCGTCCGCGGGCCTGTCATGGGCGGAGCTGGCGGTGGCGTCCCGCGACGCGTCCAAGCTGCCCGACGGCCTCGAGCCCGCGGCGCTGCGCCACGAGCTCGACTTCGACGGCACCGACTCCACCTTCCCGTTCGGCGCGCACGTGTCGGTGGTGGAGGTCGACACCGAGACCGGTCAGGTCACGATGCTGCGTCACGTCGCCGTCGACGACTGCGGGCGCATCCTGAACCCGCTGCTCGTCGCCGGGCAGCAGCACGGCGGCATCGCTCAGGGCGCGGCGCAGGCGTTGTACGAGTGGATGCAGTACGACGACGACGGCAACCCGATCACGGCAACCCTGGTCGACTACTCCGTCCCGTCGGCGGCCGAGCTGTGCAGCTTGGAGGTGTCGAACACCCAGACCGACAGCCCCCGCAACCCGCTGGGTGCGAAGGGCATCGGCGAATCGGGCACCATCGGGTCGACGCCGGCCATCCACAATGCCGTCGTCGACGCGCTGCGCCCGTTCGGCGTGACGCACATGGACATGCCCTGCACCGCCGAGCGCGTCTGGCGTGCAATCCAGGACGCCCCGACCTCGAAGTAACGCGTTCCTGTTCCTGACTTACCCGATCCTGACTTACCGCGATCCTGACTGATTACGTGTGCTCCCGGAGCCACTGCTCGCCGAAATCGTGCTCGAGGTCCATCGTCTTTTTCGCCTGGTCGTAGACGAAGCGCTCGAGCTTGCCGCCGATGAGGGGCACCGAGACCTTGATCTTGGCGGCGATGTGTTGCACCGCCCCTGCGTCGGCCGGCTCCAGACGCGTGGTTCCTGACGTCGAGACCGAGACCGGTACCCCGTGCGGCTCGATGCGCCACGTGCCTTCCCGGATTCCGCCGGACGCGGGTCCCCAGTCCTCCGTCTGCGTCATCGCATTGTTGGGCTTGAAGAACTTCTTGGCGAAGCCCGGGATGTCGGCCTGGACGGTGCGATTGGTCACGATACGGAAGCCTCCGTCGGGCGTCGCCGCGCACTCGACGATCTCGTGCTCCAGCGCCTCCGTGGCCTCGAACTTCG
>JAUZEM010000496.1 GCA_030839005.1 Actinomycetota bacterium
AGATTGCGGTGGTGATGCCGCGCTCGTCGTTGGGTGGTTGAAGCGCAAGGGCCACGATCGCGTCGCGGTGTTGAGCGAGATTTCACCCAACGGTGAGGAGTACTTCCGGTTCTTCCGCCAGGAGTGCCGGCGCCACGGAGTGAGCATCGCCGCAGTCGAGACGGTCAGTCAGAGCCCGGAGAACCTCGCGACCAACCTCGGCAACCTGCAGCGCGTCGATCCCGACGCGCTCGTCTACATGGGCTACGGGATGCTCGCCGCGAAGGGGTTGTTGCGCGAAGCCCTCGACCAGCTCGGCTGGGACCCACCTCGCATCATGGGCACCGCGTTCATGTTCTACCTCATGGGCTTCGACAAATTCGAAGGTTGGGTCGGCATAGACCAGTTCGATCCGGGCAACCCGCTCGTCGAGGGCTTTCACGAACGCTTCGTCGCGCGGTACGGGCAAGAGCCGCCGCTCTGGCCGAACGCGATTCCGGTGCTCGCCTACGACACCGCGCGGGTGTTGGTCGAGGGCCTCTTCCGCGCGCCGATCCTGTCGGGCCCCGGACTGAAAGCGGGGCTCGAGACGATTCGCTTCATGGCGAGCACGACCGGAGGCGCGCGCACGCACATCGCGTGCTCGCCGTACGAGCACGGCATGTTCCGCGGCGACTGGTTGCTCTACGGCCGCGTGCGGAACGGCGCGCTCGAGTTCGACGGGCTCTTCGAACCGTGAGCCGGCCCTGACGCGGCGGCCCGGTACGTTGCTGGAGTGGCAAAGCCGCTCCCGGAACTGTCCCTGTCGGATTGGGCCGTTCTCGCGATCGTCGCCGAAGGCCAAACGCACGGTTGGCCGGTGGTACGCGAGCTGCGGGCCGGTGGCGCGCTCGGTCAGGTCTGGACCGTCGGACGCCCGATCGTCTATCGATCGCTGTCGACGCTGCTCGACCTGGCCCTGATCGAGGAGCGCGGCGATGTGCCCGGCGCGCGGGGTCCCCAGCGGACGATCGTGCGCGCGACGCGGTCCGGACATGCGGCGGTGCGACGCTGGCTCGCTACGCCAGTCGAACATGTACGTCAGGTCCGCACTGAGTTCTTGTTGAAGCTCGCGGTACTTGCCCGAGCCGGCCGGTCGCCGCAGGATCTCGTCGAACGGCAGGTCGAACAGCTGGCGCCGCTTCTGAGATCCGTCACCGAGCGGCCGTCCGGTGACGGCTTCGATCTCGTGCTCGCTCGCTGGCGTCGGGAACAGGCGCTCGCGGTCGAGCGCTTCTTGCGCTCGTTCGCCGCCGAACGATCAGCTTCGGGCGCCCGACATCGCAATGCGACTTCCCGATAGTCTCACTTCGACTAGATCCAGTGTTCACGTTTCGGGGGTCTCGATGAAACGCGTGTCGCGGCATCATGCAGCATCGGTCTTGGTGTCCCTAGCGCTCGTCGTGGCCGCGTGTGGGAGCAGCAGCAAACCGTCGGGCTCGACGCCCTCGTCCACGGCGAAGCTGAGCGGATCGCTGAATGTGTTCGCGGCGGCGTCGTTGACCGAGGCGTTCAATGACGAGAAGACCGTCTTGGGCGCGAGCGATCCGGGATTGTCGTTGACGTACAACTTCGCCGGTTCACAGGCGCTGGTGACGCAGATCAAAAGCGGTGCGCCCGCTGACGTGTTCGCGTCGGCCGATCAGAGGAACATGCAGAAGCTGGTCGACGCCGGGTTGGTCGAGACGCCGAAGACGTTCGCGCGCAACACGCTTGAGATCACGGTCGCGCCGGGTAACCCCAAGCACATCACCGGGCTCGCCGATCTCGAAAAGTCGGGCGTGACGTTGGTTCTGGAGGACGCGTCGGTGCCGGCCGGCAACTACGCCCGGCAGGCGTTCGCCAAGGCCGGACTCCCTGCCCCCGCGCCGGCGTCCAACGAGCTCGACGTCAAGTCGACGCTCGCGAAACTGACGTCGGGCGACGCGGACGCGGTCGTCGTGTACGTCACCGACGTGAAGTCGGCGGGCAGCAAGGTCGAGGGTGTCGAGATTCCCGCCGGCCAGAACGTGGTCGCGACGTACCCGATCGCCGTGATCAAGGCGTCGAAGAACCTGACGGCCGCGGAGGCGTTCGTCGATGAGATCGTGACGGGACGCGGACAGGAGGCCCTGCAGGCGAGGGGCTTCCTGGCTCCGAGCTGATGGTGAGCCGTCCCACGACAAAGGTCCGCGCCCGCCGATCGGCATCGCCCGTCCCCGTTCTCGTCTTCGTAGGCGCCGCACTCGCGGCGCTGTTCTTCGTCGTGCCACTGGCCGGTCTCGTGTGGCGCGCGCCGTGGTCGTCGACGTGGAGGGTCCTGTCGAGCTCCGACGCGCGAACCGCGTTTCGACTCTCACTGGAGACATCTCTGGCGGCAACCGCGATCGCGGTCGTGCTCGGCGTGCCGTTGGCCTGGGTGCAAGCACGCGTCTCGTATCCCGGACGCAACATCGTGCGCGCCGTCACGCTCCTGCCGATGGTGCTGCCACCCGTCGTCGGAGGCGTCGCGCTGCTGCTCGCGCTCGGCCGCAACGGACTGGTCGGCCAGTACCTCGACCGCGTCGGCGTGCACCTACCGTTCCATGTCGCGGGTGCGGTCGTGGCCGAGACGTTCGTGTCGATGCCATTCCTCGTCCTGACGGTCGAGGCCGCGTTCCGGTCGGCCGACCAGCGATTCGAGGATGCGGCGCGGACGCTCGGCGCGTCGCGGTTCAGTCTGTTTCGCCGCGTGACGCTGCCGATGATCCGACCCTCGCTCGTCGCGGGCGCCGTACTGTGCTGGGCGCG
>JAUZEM010000578.1 GCA_030839005.1 Actinomycetota bacterium
CGCACAATGGCACGCGCTCGTCCGAGACGGCGCCGACACCGCGGAACTCGACGCGTATCTGAGATCAGGCGATTTCACCCCGGGCGCGACGTATCGCGTCCTGCGGGGCGACGACGGCAAACTCGGCCTGTACCACGTCGTGCGCGCCGGTGGTCGACTCGACTCGGAGCTGTTTCCCGAGAGCATGGCAATCCGGAACTTTCCGGACGCACGCGCCTACGCAACGTTGTTGTGCGATCGGCACATCGACCAGATCATCCACTTCGACACCTACGACACGTCGCGGCACACGAACGAGCGAGTCATGATCGACAACGTCGAGCAGGCGCCGGTCGGTGGCGTGACCTTGCGAACGATCGCGAGCGGGACGGGATGGAAAGTCGACGCGGTCGACCGGTCGGGCTGCCCGTCGCGGCGCGGCGCAGGTGTGGTTGTCAACTGAGTTCCCTCGAAGCTCCCTTCGCGGCACGTAGCGTTGCCGTCCGTGGCGCCCGAACTGCAGTGGATCGACCTCCGTGATCCCGAGGAGCAGGCGTTGCGAGCCGTGCTCCCGGGCGGGATCCACGAGACCGCGCTCGCCCGCATCCTGGCACCGGCGCGCGACGAGCCCCGGCCCCGTCTGGACGCGCAGGGCGATTACATCTTCGGTGTGCTCGCCTTCCCGGCCGTGAATGCGACCGGCGCGCTCGTTTTCCAAGAGGTCGATGTGATCGCGACGCTCGACGTGCTCATCACGATCCGCAAGACGCCCCCCGGTCACACCGCGTGCGAATTCGACGATGTCCGCAACGCGGCGCTGCGCAACGGCTCGCCGCCCGGCCTGTGCCTTCACGTCGTGGTGGACGAGATCGCCGAGCGGTTCCTCACGATGGTCGACGGCTTCGACGAGAGCATCGACGACCTCGAAGACCACGTGAAGGACTGGCCCTCGACCGAGATTCGGGGACAGATCTCGACCATCCGGCACGACATCCTGCACGTCCGCCGGGTGCTCGCGCCGACGCGCGACGCGGCGCGGGCGGTGCTCGACGACCGCGTCGAGCTCGACGGCGACGTCTCACTGTTCCCTCGCGACATCGAGCTGCGCTTCGCCGACGCATACGACAAGTTGCTGCGTGCAACGGACGGTCTCGACCTGGCGCGCGACCTGCTCGCCGGGGTACGAGACTTCCACCAGGCGGAGATCGCGAACGATCAGAACGAGGTCATGAAGCGTCTGACCGTCGTCGCATCCGTGCTGCTGCTCCCCACCTTCATCGTCGGTCTCTACGGCCAGAACTTCAAGCACATTCCCGAGCTCGCGTGGGCCCAGGGGTACGGGTGGTCGTGGGCAGTGATCCTCGTGACGACCTCGCTGCAGCTTTGGTACTTCCGTCGTAAGCGTTGGATCTGACGGTGCTCTAATCTGTCGCGGACGGTGCGCGAAGGGTGCGTCCGCAGTCAAGAAAAGGTACGGGTAGTGACAACTGGAACGGTCAAATTCTTTAACGCCGAGAAGGGTTACGGCTTCATCTCGCTCGAGGGTGGCGACAAGGACGTCTTCGTCCATTACTCCAACATCCAGGGCAACGGATACCGGACGCTCGAAGAAGGCCAAAAGGTCGAGTTCGATGTCGCGCCCGGTCGCAAGGGAGACGAAGCACAGAACGTCCGCGCAATCTGATACCCGAGGCTTGATACCCGAGGCTTGATACCCGAGGCTTGCGAGACGAAGCCGCCGGCTCCGCGCCGGCGGCTTTGTTCCTCCCGGGTACGTGCTGCGAAGCTGGCGTCGTGACCGACGACGCTTCCACCGAGCTCATGGACGCCGCCGTCTACGTGGGTGACGGCGCGATCGAGGTACAACGGCTTCCGGTTCCCGCGATCGGTCCCAACGACGTGTTGCTCGAGGTTTCGCACTGCGGCATCTGCGGCACGGACCTGCACCTCGTGCTCGAGCGCTACGCGCGACCGGGCTCGGTGCTCGGCCACGAATGGGCCGGAACCGTCGCCGCGGTCGGCGATGAGGTGAACGGGTGGGAGATCGGCGCGCGCGTCGTCGTCGACTCGACGCCGGGCTGCGGTCGGTGCCGAGCGTGCACGCGCGGCCGGTCGGCCGTATGTCTGCGTCGCGAACCGCCCGACCTGCTCGACTTCTCGCGGGGCGCATTCTGCCGCTTCAAGGCCGCACCGGCGGCCCGGCTCCTTCGCGTTCCCGACGATCTGCCGACGCGTTCCGCCGCACTCACCGAACCGACTGCGATCGCGTTGCACAGCATCAACCTCGCGCAGGTCTCGCCCGACGATCGTGTGCTCGTGACGGGTGGTGGCCCCGTCGGCCTGTTGACGACGGCGGTACTGCGCAGCCGGGGTGTCCGCGACGTCGTGGTGTCGGAGCCGGCGCCGGCGCGACGCCAACGTGCCTTCGCGGTCGGCGCCACGACCGTCGTTGCGCCCGACGAGCTGCACCGGGCGCCGATGGGTCGGCCCGTCGACACGCCGTTCACGATCGTGTTCGAATGCTCGGGTCACGCAGCCGCGGCGGAGTCGGCGCTCGATCAACTCGATTACGCCGGGACGTTCGTCTTCGTCGGGACCGGGAGCGCGCCGCCGCGCGTCAACCACAATCGAGTCATCGTGATGGAACAGACGCTGATCGGCGCGTACAACTACGACGCAGAGGGTTTCCGACCGGCACTCGAGCTGCTCGCCTCCGGCTCACTGCCGCTCGACCTGTTGATCGAGCCGGTCGACATCCATCTCGACGAGGTGCTCCCGACGATGCACCGGCTGACCGCGGGCGAGCTGCCCGGCAAGGTCATGGTCACACCCGAGCTGTCGCGATGACCGGCCGACCCACGCTCAACCACGTCGCGATCAGCATGGACCCCGGGGTCCTCGACGAGCGCGGGCGGGCGGAGGTGCTCGCCTTCTACGGCGACGTGTTCGGATGGACCGAGGGCGACAACAGCGGCGAGGCCGGCAACCCGCTCATCCTCTACACCGGGGCATTCGGCCAGTTCGTCTACCTGCTTCCGGCCGACCCGCCGCTCACCGCGCCTCCGCTCGATCACTTCGGGCTCCAGGTCGAGACGCGGGCGGACCTGCACACGATCGTCGAGCAGGCGAAGGGTCACGCGGCCCGTGACGATCGCGTGCGCGTGATCGACATCCACTCCCGCACCACTCACGGCCCGACGCACGAATACACGCTCACGAGCGCGTATATCGGCTTCCTACTGCCCTTGATGATCGAGCTCCAGCATCTGGAGCGCATCGCGCGCTGAACGTCGGCGCGCTGAACGTCGGCGCGCTGACGCGGCGCTAGGGAACGAGCGCGGCGCGGCGTAGCTCGTACACGTGCTGCAACAGCGTGACGAGCGCGACCTTTACCGACTGCCGGTTGCGCGCGTCGCAATCGACAACGGGGATGTGCGGCGCGACACCGAGCGCCTCGCGTACCTCTGGGATCGGGTAGTGATACGAGCCCGGGAAGTGGTTGACGCCGACGACGAACGGCGTGTCGCGAGTCTCGAAGTAGTCGAGCGCGACGAAGCTGTCCGCGAGCCGGCGGGTGTCGGCGAGTACCACCGCGCCGAGCGCTCCATCGCACAGGTCGTCCCACATGAATGCGAATCGCTCCTGGCCGGGCGTTCCGAACAGGTACATCACGAGCGCATCGTCGACAGTGATCCGCCCGAAGTCCATGGCGACCGTCGTTGTCGTTTTCGTGCCGACGAGGGAAGCATCGTCGACCTCCTTCGACTCGCTCGTCATCGCGGCTTCGGTCGTGAGCGGCGGTATCTCCGACACCGCCGAGACGAACGTCGTCTTTCCCACGCCGAATCCGCCGGCGACGACGAGCTTGACCGACGAGACCCGGCGCGCGCGCGGGACGGCGTGGTCGTCGGCCGGGCGCGGCGGTCGCGTTGCCGACGCCGACCAGGCGCCCCGGCCGTCCGCCGATTCAAAGGGCCCGGACACGTTCGATCATCCTCGTGATGGTCGAGAGCTCGATCTCGACGGGGTCGGTCGTCTCGAGACAGCCGTCGTCGACCAGATCGCCGACGATCACCATCGCGACCCCGAGCGGGACGCCGAGGCCGGCCGCGATCTCCGCGATCGAGATCGGCTCGTAGCACTCGTCGACGATGCGGGCCTTCTCGAAATTGAGGTCGTCGCGCGGCTTGCCGACGGTCTGCACCATCGTTTCCATGCGGAGCGACGTGTCGGCGGCGCGCGTCCGGCCGCCCGTGATCACGAACGGTCGCACGAAGTCCTGTGGCGTCCCGCGGGGCGGAAGCTCGTGGGTCATTGAGCGCCTTTCACTGGAGCACGTTCTCCTTCAGCTCCGCGACGAGCGACGGACTGAGTGCGGCACCGACCCGCTCTACGAGCAATGTCATCTGATACCCGACCGCGCCGACATCGCAGCGGCGATCCGCCACGACACCGAGCGCGCTGCCGTCCGACACCGACGACACGAAGAGGTATCCCTCTCGCATCGCGATGATCACCTGCTCGAAACCCCCCAGCGCGAAGCAGCGCGCCGTGCTCTCGGCCAGGCTCGTCATTCCGGCGATGATCGCCGCGAGCTGCTCGGCGCCGGCGCGTTCGAGCGAGCTCGACGTCGCCATGAGCAGTCCGTCGGACGACACCGCGACCGCGTCGGTCACTCCCGGCGTCGTATCGACGAAGCTCGACAGCAGCCAGTTGAAGTTGCGAACTTCGGCGCTGGTGGTCCCCACGCTCGCTCCGTCTGATTGCACCGTCAATGCCGTCTCCGATCATCGATACCGGCTTCCTCACGGGCCTGCTCGGCCGCGGCGCGAAAGGCTGCGAAGAACGCGAACCGTTCACCGCTTTCGGCGGAAGACCCCGCCGCCGCTTCGGGCGGCGGAACACTTGCGCGGTTCGCCGCCGCGGCGGACCCGGCTTCGACCTCGGACTCGCCCGAGCCTCTGCGCGACGGCAATGGAGCGGGGTTCGCGAGCGGTGGGGCGGGAGCCATGGTCGCGGCGGCGGTCGCGGGCTCGCTCACGACGGGCCGCTCGCGGGTCCAGGGCGTCTCGAGGCGAGAGCTGCGCCGGCCGCGCTTCGGCAACCGCTGCGGGAGCAGATCTTCCGACAAGGGGGACGCGAGCTCGGGCGCGGATCGACCGGCGGCGGCGTCCACGGCGTCTGATACCTCGGCGAACGAGGGACGCCGATCGGGCGCGACGAGCGGGGGACGGTCCGGACCGGCGATCAAAGGCGGCGTCGGCAGAGGCGGCGTCGGCACCGGCGTCGTGCCCACGGGCTCGGCGGCCGGGCGCGCCGGTTCGGTCGTGGGCGCGATGGTTTCCCGGGAAGGCGACGACGGCTGCACTGCGCCGCGCAGATCGGCGAAGGTCCCGAGTCCCAGGCGGGGCCGCGCGGGCGGGGCGGGCGCGGCCGCGGGTTCCGGCCCGGCCTCGGCCTCTGGCTCGGCCTCGGCCTCGGGCTCGGGCTCGGGCTCGGGCTCGGAGTCCACCACCGGCGCGGGTTGGTTATCGAACGCGTCGACTTCGTCGAGCCCGTCGCCGTTGTCGAACCCATCGCCCTGGTCGAATCCATCGCGCTCGTCGACCTCATCGGCCTCGTTCGTGGACGCGACGAGCTGGAGCTCGCGCGCCGGCTCGGGCGCGAGGTCGCGAGGAAGCGGCGGCGGCGCGGGAGTCGCCCGGAACGCGATCGGCGCCCCCGATCCGCGAGGTGCGAGCCGCGCCGGCGTGTCGGTCGCCGCCGTTTCGCGGCGGGGCAACCCAACGACCGGGCGTTCGGGTTCGGTCGCCGGCGCGATCGGCGCGGTCGGCGCGGTCGCGTCGTCGGGACCTTCGATGGACGGCGCGTTCTCGAGTCCGAGCAGTACGGCCGGCAGCGCGACCGTGGCCGTCAAGCCACCGGCCGGTGATGCTGCGATGTGAACCGTCAGTCCGTGGCGGGCCGCGAGCTGCGCCACCACATAGTGACCGAGGAAGCGCGACGGCGCGAGCGTCAGCGCGCTCGCGGACGAGATCAGCCGGTTCGCCCGCTCGAGCTCATCGTCGTGCATGCCGATGCCGGAGTCGACGATCGTGACCACGTAGCTGTGGTCGCCACGGCGTCCGTACACCTCGACATCCGCGTCCGGTGGTGAGAACGACAGCGCGTTCTCGACCAGCTCGGCGATCACATGGCTGACGTCGGCCGCCGCGGCACCGTCGACGCGGGCATCGTCGACGTGACGCAGGCGCACCCGGCGGTACCCCTCGACCTCACCGAGCGCGCCCCGCACGACATCGCCGACGGCGACCGGCGCACTCCACGTGCGCGGAGGCGCCAAGCCGGCAAGCACGAGCAGTGACTCGGCATTGCGCCGCATGCGCGTCGCGAGGTGGTCGAGCCGGAAGAGATGCTCGAGGGTCTCGGGGTCGGATTCGTCGTTTTCGAGCTGGGTGATGAACTCGAGCTGGCGGGAGACGAGGTTCTGGTTGCGACGGCCGAGGTTGATGTACGCGTCCGCGACGTTCCGCCGGAGCGTCGCCTGCTCGACCGCGAGGGAGAGGGCGCTGTCCTGGACCTTGTTCAGCGCGACCTCCAAATCGTGCACCTCGCCGCCCGCGTGCACGCGCACGGGTCGCACCTCGGGTTGGACGACGCTCTCATTGACGGGCGTCTCGAGGATCTCCTTCACCGCGGCCGGCAGCCTTTGCCCGGCCATCGCCGCGGCCTGGTCGGCCAGGGCGCGCAACGGCCGGGTGATCCAGCGGTTGGTGAGCCAGAGCAAGGCGATCGCGAGCATCACCGAGGCGATGGTGATGGCAATCCAGTCGCGTTCTTCGCGCTGCGCGGCCGACGTCAGGCTGTGCGTCTGCGCGGTGACGATCGCGGAGGTGTTCGTCTGGGCGACCCGCAGCAGATTGATCGAGTCGGGCCGGACCTTGAGCAGCGTCAAGAGGCTCGCGTGGAGCGGATCGCGGGCGGATGCCTGCAGCGCGCCGACCGCCGTCTTGCGAGCCGGCGCGTCGAGCGCACCGGTAATGGCGTGCTCGAAAGGACCGTCGGCGCGCACGCGCAGATCCGCATCGCCTTGGGCTTGGCGATCGGCCAGGCGCTGCGCAGCCGACAGCGCGACCGGATCGCGTGTGATCGCGGCGAGGCCGACCTTGATGCCGAGGCCGGCCTCGGTAGCACCCTGACGCGCGATCGCGTTGAGCAGCTCGGCGCCGCTGCGAAGCCGCGCGTCGCCAATGGTCGTGCCCGAACGCTGATCGGCGTCGAGCAGCGTCCCGATCAAGCTCGTGTAGCGGTCGAAGATCGTGCTCGCCTGGGCCCCCTTTGCGGGAGACGCGGCCTTCGACGCGTCGTCCTCGGCGAGTTGACGCAGCTGTACCAGGCGAGTGCTCACCTGGTTCAGTGTCGACCGGTAGTTGCCTGCCGCGTTGCCGCCGACCGAGCCGAGCAGCAATCGGAAGTTCCCCAGCGCGACGTCGGTCGTCGCGGTGACCTGCGCGGAGAACTTCGCGTTCTCCTCGGCGACGAGGTTCTGCGCACCGATCGCGCGCAGCGCCTCGTAATCGCGCTCGTTCTCGAGCGCATTGAGTACGCCCGCCGGGCCCGTGGCCGACGTTGCGAGCCCGGCCTGGAGCCTGACCTGCTCGGAGCGGTTGTACGCGTCGCGCACCTGGAGCGCGGCAAAGCTCGCCAACGCCGCGAGCGGCACGGCCATCGTCGCCGCCAGCTTGGTCCTGATCGTCAGCCTGCGTCTCACCAGCGATCCCTCGCCCCGCGTCACGTTGTGGTGCGGGCCGTCGTCGGGCACAACCCACCGGTTGGGTTGTCGGCCACCGGTTGGGTTGTCGGCTCCCGCAGGCTCCGCCCTAAGCGGGATGTCGTAGTCCGCGCCCGGAATCCGGACCGGCGATCGGCCCGGGTTTCGGCACCCCCGGGGTTCGGCACCCCGGGTTTGGGCGGCGTGCGAGAATCGAACCCGTGGCTCGACGGCCGTCCCTGTCATCGTGGCTCTACAAGGCGTCGCGGACGACCCGCGACTTCGAGGTGCTCACCGGCAAGAACGGCGGCGAGCGCTACGTGAAGCGCCGGATCCGCCGGGCCGCCCGCCGTCGCGGCCTCGGCTGGTGGTTCCGCAAGACGGGTCTCTGAAAGCCTCCGGCCGACCTTCCGACTACCGACCTTCCCAAGCACGCCGGCCCGGCTTATGCTCTCGCCGGCGCTGGGGAGGTGGCATGAACCGATGGCGATTGCTCCTCGCTCTGACGGCCGCCGTCGCGATGATGCTCGCGGCCGCGGTCCTGTTCGGGCCCGCGACCAACGCGCCTGCAGACGTCACGACCAACAACCTGGGCAACCTTCGGACGGGCTGGTACTCGAACCAGCCCGGCTTGTCTCCTTCGGCCGTCTCGAGTAGCTCCTTCCATCCCTTGTTCGCAGCCGTCGTCGACGGTCAGGTGTACGCGCAGCCGCTGGTGTCGAGCGGCACGTTGATCGTCGCAACGGAGAAGAACAACGTCTACGGGCTCGCGGCCGGCACCGGAGTGCAGAAATGGACCCGCAACCTCGGGGTGCCGTGGACCAGCAACATCGGTTGCCCTGACCTTCTCCCCACGATCGGCGTCACCTCCACACCGGTGATCGACCCGGCGACGCACACCGTGTACGTGGTGAACAAGACGTACGCGAGCGGCTCCTCTGGTCCGGCGGCATGGTGGATGCACGCGATGGACGTCGCGACCGGGGCCGAGCGGGCGGGCTTCCCGGTCGCGATTCGCGGGACCGCGCAGAACGCACCGAACCGAGCGTTCGCGCCGACTAACCAGTTGCAGCGGCCCGGGCTGCTGCTCAACAACGGTGTCGTCTATGCCGGATTCGGGTCCCTGTGCGACATCTCTCCGTTCGCGGGCTGGATCTTCGGCGTCACGACCGGCGGCACGCTGCGCACGCGCTGGTCGGCGATGACGAGCAGCACCGACGGCGCGGGCATCTGGCAGTCGGGATCGGGGATCATGTCCGACGGCCCGAACCGCCTGTTCGTATCCACCGGGAACGAGGGCTTCGTGCTCACGGGACCGACCGCCGGGTCGAGTCCGCCGGCCGACCTCGGGATGGCGGTCGCGCGTCTCGACGCACAGTCGGACGGGACGCTACGAACGAAAGACTTCTTCGCGCCCCGGAATGCCCCCTCCGATTCCGCGAAGAACATCGACCTCAGCTCGGGCGGCCCGGTCGGGCTCCCCAACGCGTACTTCGGGACCGCGCAGACGCCTCACCTCGTGTTCATTCACGGCAAGGACGGCTACGCGTACCTGCTCGACCGCGACAACCTCGGCGGCTACCGCGAAGGCCCGGGAAACACCGACGCCGTCGTGGCGCGCATCGGCCCGTTCGGCGGCGTGTGGGGCAAGGCCGG
>JAUZEM010000584.1 GCA_030839005.1 Actinomycetota bacterium
CGGACGCGACACGCCGTGCGGCATCGTCGTGCTAGAGGACGCATCGGTAGTGCCGGCCCCGGTCGCGCCGGTGACCTTCGCGGCGGGCCCGTCGGCGCGCTACGAATCGGGGCGCTTGGTGATGGGCGTCACGGTCGGCGCCGTGCTCCTCGGCCTCGCGCTTTTCCTCACTCGACGTACCGACTGGCGCAAACCGACGGAAGCGGATACGCCGGAACTCGACCGCGCGGTGCTCTGACCGCTCAACGGCTGACGGAGTCGCTCTCGGCCTCGGTTGTGCTCGCCGGTGGATGCGCGGTGGTGTCTTCCTCGTCGAGTCGAAGGAGCCCGACTTCGAGCGCGAACCGCACGAGCTGCGCTCGCGTATGGCGGTCGAGCTTCTGGTGAATGTGGGCGCGATGCGTTTCGATCGTGCGAAGACTCGAGCCCGTGAGCGCGGCGATCTCCGCGTTGGTGTGGCCGAGCGCGAGGAGCCTCAGCACCACCGTCTCCTTGGGCGTCAACCCGCCGGCCGCGGAAGCCGAGGCCAGCTCGGGCGGCCGCGAGGCGAACGCAATTCCGATCGACGGTTGCAGGTACAACCCGCCCTGCGCGACTGCGCGTATACCGGCGAAGAGGTCGGTTGTCGCCGCAGACTTCAACACGTAACCGTCGGCGCCGGCCGCGAGCACCTGCTGAATAGTCGGGAGATCGTCTAGCGCGGTCAGGGCCAAGATCGCGGCGTCGCGGAAGCGCGTACGAAGTTCGATGACCTGGTCGCGCGCCGCATCGGGAAACGCAAGACCGGTGACGATGACATCGGGCTCGACGTCCATGTCTTCCAACGCCTGCACACTCGTGGCTTGACCGACGACCTCGACGTCAGGTTCCTGTTCAATCAACGCTCGGAGTCCCTCGCGAAACATCGTCTGGTCGTCGACGAGCGCGAGCCGAATGACCGGGTGTGGTTCCTCACTCAAGGCCGTGGTCTCCTTTGCCCGTCAGGGCGCCCAGTTGTCGTCATTGTCACACGTCCCCGGGGCGTTGGTGGACGTCCGTGTGAGGTTTCTCGCATCGACGACGACAAACAACTGCCGCACGGCGGGAGAATCAGGTTCTCTGTACGAGATCGGCCGGATGACAGTGTGGCATGCTGTTTTCGCTTACAATGAGCGCAACGGCCGTTCCGTTGACAGCTGTCGACACTTCCGTCGACGCGGAACGGTTGGCTTCCGAGTCTCGGTCCGCCAAACGGCGCCGCCGGGACCGGACGGGCTTTCGGGCCCGCATTCTTCGAGGACACACGTCGTGCCCTCCGTCGTAACCAGCGGAGATCTGTGACAGGAACGCCGACGTCGACGCCGCTCGCGCCCTGGCAATTCGACATGTACGTCGATGCCGAGATCGACGGTGATGCGACACCCGAACAGCTCGCGGTCCTCGAGGCCGATCCCGTCGCGTGGCGCGCGTCGTTGCTCGCGCATCTGCGCGATGCCGAAGAACATCTCGCGAGCGCGCGGTCGCTGCGCGGCGACGAGCGCGAACAGGTCCTCGCCGATCTCGAGTCGGAGCACCGAAGGGTTGCCGCCGCGTGGGCGCGCCACACCGGGCAACGCGAGCCTGAGCCGGTAGCCCGGTCCGGCCGACCGGGCCGTGGCAATCGCGACCCGCGAGACGACCGCGACGATCGCGACGACCGCGACGTCGAGCCGGGCGTTGTCCAGGTGCAGGTCTCGTGGGAGCCGGGTCGGGTCGTCGCATGGGCGGCGGGCCGGAACGCGCCGCCGGCCGCGCTCGATGAGCTCGCCAAGATGCTCGCGGCCGCGGGCGCTCCCCTAACTGGTTGGACTCGGCACGGTGCGGTGCCGCTTCCCGGGGACGCCCGCGCCGAGGCCCAGGCGATTCCCGTCGGTGAGGTGCTGGGCTGGTTGGTGGCGGCCGGCGCCGGCCAGATCGACGACGTCGGGGCGAGTGTGCGGTGGTTGGGACGGGTCGCAATCTGGGCGGTGGAGCTCACCGCGCGCGGCGCGATGGTTCCGTTCCTGCGACAACGCACGCGTCGCGGCGGGAGTGCACGTGACTCCAACGGCTCGTACTCGGTGCGCTGGACCCCGGCGCTCGTCGATCCGGCTCGTCTCGCTCGGCTGATCGAGACCATCCCCGGATCCCTCCTCGCGTTGGACCCGGCCGTCGACGCGCGAGCGCTGACCCGCTCCGCGCTCACGGGGATGGTCGACGCCATCTGCCGCGATGGTGCGCGCCAGCTCGAGACGCCGGCCCCACCACCGAACGTCCGCACCGCCACCGATGTGGCCGAGGCATTTCTCGGGCGTCTCGACGGCACCGCGTTCGACGCGCCGACCCGTCTCGCGGGCGACGTTGCGACGCGCATCGAGCGTTGGGGTCGCTCGGTGACGGGGGAGCGCGGACGCTTGATCGTGCGGCTCGATCCCCCCGACGACTCGAACGCCTGGCACCTCGCGGTGTTCGCGACGGGGACGCGGGGTGAGCTGCTTCCGATCGAGGCGGCGATCGTGAACGCCGGTGCGGGCCGGCCTCATCTCGAGGACGAGATCACGCGGCTCGAGCGCATGCTTCCCGCATTGTTACGGCCGGGCGGCACGCGGCGCGGCGAGGTCATCTTGAGCCAGGACGAGGCGTGGGACCTCATGGCGACAACGGGACCGCAGCTCGAGGCGGCCGGCTTCGACGTGCGCGTCCCGGCATTGTCGCGGCGTCGGCCTACGCCGGCGCTGCGTGTGTTCGTCGACGCATCGTCGGAGTCGGTGGTCGGCGCGAACCAGCTGGCGAACGTCCGGTGGTCGGCCGTGTTCGACGACGTCGAGCTGACGGCCGCCGACATCGCGCGCCTGGCCAGAGAGGCGCGCCCGCTGATCCGCTCGGGCGGCCGCTGGGTAGCCATCGACCGCGCCGACCTGCAGGCCGCCGCGGACGCGCTGGCCGAACGCGCGGACACGACGCAACTCTCGGGCGCGGAGACGCTGCGCCTCGCGCTCGGAATCGAAGGCTCGGCGCTCGCCGGCGGTGTGTCGGTGGTCGGCGGCGGCTGGGCGGCCGACCTTCTCGCCGCGGCGGCCGACGTTTCGGCGGTGCCCGCCGGAACCCCGTCCGGCTTCGTCGGTGAGTTGCGCAGCTACCAGGCCGAGGCGCTCGCGTGGCTCGGTTTCCTCGGCAAGGCGGGACTCGGCGGTTGCCTCGCGCTCGACATGGGCCTCGGCAAGACGCCGACGATGCTCGCCGACCTCCTCGGCGGCGCGGGCTCGGGACCCGCACTCGTGATCGCGCCGCCCGCGGTCGTCGGCAACTGGACCGCCGAGGCCGCGCGCTTCACTCCCGGTCTGCGCGTCGTCGTACACCACGGCGCGAACCGCGCGGCGGCCGACGAGATCGCGGCCGAGGTGGCCGAAGCCGACGTGGTCGTCACCACGTACGGAACTGCAGTGCGCGACATCGATGCGATCTCCGCCGTGTCGTGGACGAAGGTGATCCTCGACGAAGCCCAGGCGATCAAGAATCCGACCAACGACACGTCGCAGCAGTTGCGGCGAATCCCGGCGAGAACGCGGATCGCGCTCACCGGCACGCCGATCGAGAACGGTCTCGGTGATTTGTGGGCGATCCTCGACTTCGCGAATCCCGGGCTCGTCGGTCCGCGCCCGCAGTTCATCGCGCGGCTCTCGAGCGACGGCCGTGCCGCGCGCGTCGAGGCCGAGGACGCGATGCGCGCGCTCAACGGCATTCTCGTCTTCCGGCGCACCAAGGCCGAACCCACGATCGCACAGGAGCTTCCCGACCAGATCGACGAGCTCGATCGTTGCGCGATGACACCCGAGCAGATCGGCCTGTATCAGGCGTTGCTCGACACGCTGGTCACCGGTGCCGCGCTACCGGAAGGCAGCAAGGCCCGCAACGGGCAGATCCTCGCCGCGATCACCGCGCTCAAGCAGATCTGCAACCATCCCGCCGCATACAAGGACGACGATCTTCCTCTCGCGGGTCGATCGGGCAAGCTCTCGCGCCTCGAGGAGATCGTCGACGCGGTGTTCGCAGCTGAGGAAAGCGTTCTGGTGTTCACGCACTTCGCACAATGGGGTATTCGTTTGGCCGACCATCTCACCAAGCGCACGGGAACTCCGGTCGCGTGCTACCACGGCGGGTTGACGCGCTCGGTTCGCGACCAGATCATCTCCGACTTCCAGGGTGACGACGGGCCGCGCGCGCTCGTGTTGTCGTTGAAAGCCGGCGGTACCGGGCTCAACCTCACCGCCGCGAGCCACGTGGTTCTCTACGACCGTTGGTGGAACCCCGCGGTCGAAGACCAAGCCCGCGACCGTGCGTGGCGCATAGGTCAGACGCGCACCGTCATCTCGCACCGCCTGATCTGTCCCGGCACCGTCGACGAACGGGTCGAGGAAGTGGTGGCGGGCAAGCGCCGGATCGCGGATCTCGTGTTGCCGAAGTCGAGCTCGCTGGCCGATCTCGACCAGGATCAGCTCCGCCTCGCGCTCGGCATGCGGCCCGACGCGCTGCTCACCGAAGACCTGCTCGAGTCCGAACCCGGAGCCACGGCGTGAGCCCGCCGCGCCGCCGGGCCTCCGCCCGGTCGAGCCCGCGCCGGAAGTCGGTGCCGCGTCGCGACTTCTGGGAGGGCAGCGACTCGGGTGACGAACCGGTGTCGCTCGTGCGTTCTCCCGACGACCCCGCGGCGATGATCCGGTCGCTCGGGCCGCCGCCGCTTCCCGGTCGGGAGACGATCGCCGAGCACTATTTCGCGCTGGTCTACGACAAGGCGGCCCGTCGGGCCGTCGCGCTCGCGGCCGCGTCCGGACTGATGGACATGTCCGAATCCGAAGAGTGACGGGCGCCTTCGGCGTGTGGACGGGGCTCAGCCGAGCTTGACTGCGGCGACGAGGAAATAGAGAGCTTCGTCGGGCGCGATCGCAGGCGGAGCGCCGGCCGTGCCGTACGCGAGGTCGGAGGGAATCGCGAGCAGTCGAACGCCGCCGAGCCGCATGCCCGGGATTCCCTGGATCCATCCCTGGATGACACCGCTCGCGAGATCGGCGTCGAACGGCTGGTTGCGCGAGTACGACGAGTCGAAGATCTTGCCCGTCGAGCACGCCACGCCGACGTAGTTGACGGTGACCTTCGCGTTCTTCGGCACGACGGCGCCCGAGCCGACCTTGAGATCTTGCGTGGTCAACTTGGTCGGCGCCGGGCCGGGTACCAGCAACATCGCGGGCGCGCCCTTCGGCAGCGAATCTTTCAGCCCGACGCACGGTTTGCCTTTCGCCGAGGGCGCGACCGTCGTGGTCGGGCTCGGCGTTGTTGTCGCCGGCGCGACCGTCGTCGGAGAGACCGCGACCTTCGGACCATCGCCGTTGCCGGCAGCCACGACGCCGAGCGCCACAATGACCACCAACGCGATGACGGCCGCGACCGCGCCGAACCGCCGGCGGCGCTGCTGTACGCGACGGCGCTCTGCGAGTTGCGCGGCGATGCGCTCCTTCTGGCGGTTTTGGCGCGCGCGCACTTCCTTCGAGGAGGGCATCGGCCGGAAACGGTACTCGCAAGGAGCGCCGGTACGTTGGCACCGATGAGCCCGGCCCGAACGACTGTGGAGCTGCTGCGGAGGGTCGCCGCCGAGTATCCCGATCGCGCCGCGTTCGTCGAGCTCGAACGGCGGCTCACGTTCGGGGAGTGGGACCGCGCCGCCGACGGAGTTGCCGCGCTCTTTGCCGAAGGAGGTGTTCAGCCGGGCGAGGTGGTCGCGCTGCTCGTGCCGTCTTCGATCGACTACGCGGTCTGCTACCAGGCGGCGATGCGCCTGCGCGCGATCACGACCGGTGTCAACACACGGTTGGGCCGGTCGGAGATCGCGAGCATCCTCGACCGTGCGCGTCCACGGGTCGTGATACGAGAGACTGATCTCGATGCGGTGCGCGCCGCGTTCACGAACGATCCGCCGCCCGATCTCCCGCCCGTCGAGCCCGACGATCTGGTCGCGATCGTCTGGACGAGTGGCACGACGGGCATGCCGAAGGGTGCGGTGTTCGACCATCGCAACCTCCAAGCCGTCGCGGTCGGCGCGGGCGCAATGGGGGCGCGGTACGACGTGCGGCTCGCGCCGCTCCCATTTGCGCACGTCGCGTTCATGTCGCGGCCCTGGGAGGAGATCGACAACGTGATCACGACGGTGATCACGCCGACACCTTGGACCGCCGGTGACACGCTCCGGCTGATGGTGCGCGAACGCGTCACCGTCGGCCAGGGTGTGCCGACGCAGTGGCGGCTCGTGCTCGACCATCCCGACTTCGCGAGCAGCGACCTTTCGAGCCTTCGCATCGCGGGAACGGGAGCGGCGACGGTTCCTCCCGAGCTGGTGCGCGAGATGGAGCATCGGCTCGCGTGTCCCGTGGTGATCGGCTACACGAGCACCGAGGCCGCGATCACGACCGGCACCGTGCCGGGCGACACTCCGGAGGTGATCGCGCAGACGGTCGGCCGTCCGCGCATGAACGTCGAGCTCGAGGTGATCGACGACGATGCGCAGGTCTGCCCGATCGGCGTCGTCGGTCGTGTGCGCTGCCGGTCCGAGGCGGTGATGCGCGGCTATTGGCATGACCCGGCGCGCACGGCCGAGGTCCTCGGCGCCGACGGTTGGCTGACGACGGGGGATCTCGGCTTCCTCGACGCGCGCGGCTATCTGACTCTCGTCGGCCGCCGCAGCGAGATGTACATCCGCGGTGGCTACAACGTGTACCCCGGCGAAGTCGAGCGCGTGCTGTCGCAGCACCCGGAAGTCGCGCAGGTTGCAGTGCTCGGGGTACCGGACCCCGTGCTCGGAGAGATCGGCGTCGCCTTCGTCGTGGCCGCCGGCACACGTGACGGCAGAGCGTCGCCCGCGTTGGCGGCGCTCCGGACCTTTTGCCGGAACGCGCTCGCCGACTACAAGGCGCCGGATCGTCTCGTCGTCGTCGACGCGCTCCCGATGACGTCCGTGGGCAAGGTGGACAAGCGGTCGCTTGCCGAAGATGCGGCGCGCGCGTCCGATGGTTAGGTTCGGGGACATGAGTCAACCACGCCTGGTCGAGAGCACCCTCGAGTTCCCCTATTCGCGCACGCTCGGGCCGGTGGTCGGCGCGTTCCTCGCCGGCTTACGGGAGCACCGCATCCTCGGCATCAGGACGCGCGACGGAAAGGTCCTCATACCGCCGTTGGAGTACGACCCGCAGACGGGCGACGCACTCGAGGAGCTCGTCGAAGTCGGTCCGCAGGGCATCGTCGGCTCGTGGACGTGGGTCGACGACCCGACGTCGAAGCACCCTCTCGACCGGCCCTTCGCGTTCGCGCTGGTCACCCCCGAAGGTGCCGACTCGGCGATGGTCCACGCAGTCGACGCGGGGAGCATCGACCGGATGTCGACGGGTATGCGCGTGCGGCCGCGTTGGCGGGCCGAGCCTCACAACATGATCGACGACATCGCGTGTTGGGAGCCCACATCATGAGCGCGAGCACCTCCAAACAGAACCTCGTGCCCAAGGAGAACCTCGTGCCCAAAGAGACCCTTGTGATGGAGCACCTGGTGTCGTTGACATACTCCGAGGAGCTCACACCGGTCCTGGATCGCTATGTCGACGCGTTGATCGACGGTCGCATCGTCGGTCACAAGTGCCCCTCGTGTGGCCGGGTGTACGTCCCCGGCAAGGGCTACTGCCCGATTTGCGTGGTGCCCACTACCGCGGCCGACGAGATCGAGGTCAGCGATCACGGCACCCTCACGGGCTTCACGATCATCACGCCGGTCGCGTACTACGGGCAGACGGAGACCGAGCCGTTCGTCTACGCCTCGGTGCTGCTCGACGGCTCCGACAGCAATCTGGGGGGGCAGGAAATCGTCGGCGTTCCGCACGATCAGATCCGATCCGGGATGCGCGTGCGCGCGGTGTGGAAGGCGAAGACCGACCGCAGTGCCGAGGGTGTGTCCAACCGTGGATGGGGGAGCGTGTCGTCGGTCATCGACGCGTTCGAGCCGAGCGGTGAGCCCGACATGGACCGCGCCAAGTACGAAGAGCACATCTTCTGATGGCCGTCACAGACATCGCCGTCGTCGGCTACGCCCAGACGCCTTCATCGCGGCGCGCCCGCGAGAGCGAGGTGCAATTGCTCGTCCCGATCGTCACCGAGGCACTACAGCGCTCCGGCCTCGACCGGCGCGAGGTCGGCTTCACGTGCGCGGGCAGCTGCGACTACCTCACGGGCGGGCCCTTCGCCTTCGTCTCGAACCTCGAGGCCGCGGGCGCGTGGCCGCCGATCTCGGAGTCGCATGTCGAGATGGACGGGGCGTGGGCGCTGTACGAAGCCTGGGTGCGGCTGCAGCACGGAGACATCGACACCGCGCTCGTGTTCGGCTCGGGCAAGTCGTCGCCGTCGATACCCGCGGAGATGTGGGCCCAGCAGCTCGACCCGTATTACCTCGCGCCGCTCGGTGTCGATCCCGCGTCGCTCGCCGGTATTCAGGCGCGCGCGCTGCTCGATGCGGGCAAGGCGACCGAGCGCGACTTCGCGCGCGTGGTCGTGCGCAACCGACGAAACGCGAAAGACAATCCGAACGCGCAGGTTGCCGGCGACTTCTCGGTCGACGAGCTGCTCGCCGCGCCGTACGTGCGCGCGCCATTGCGCAAGCACGATCTTCCTCCCGTCTCCGACGGCGCCGTCGCGGTCGTGCTCGCGCGCGGCGATCGGGCGCGGGCCCTGTGCGAACGGCCGGCGTGGATACGTGGTCTCGATCACCGCATCGAGGTGCACCAACCCGGGATGCGCGACCTGACGACGTCGGCGTCGACAACGCTCGCGGCGCGCAAGGCGGGCTACGACGGAGGACCGCTCGACGTGATCGAGCTGTCGTCGACGTTCAGTCCACAGGAGCTGATCCTGCGCGATGCGTTGGGAATCGACGCGGACTCGAACGTCAACCCGTCCGGTGGGCCGCTCGCAGCCAACCCGGTCATGGCCACGGGGCTCGTCAGGATCGTGGAGGTCGCACAGCGCATCGTCGAAGGGACCGCGAGCCGCGGGCTCGCCCACGCGACCGGCGGCCAGGTCCTGCAACACAATCTGGTGTGCCTCATGGAGGGCGACTGATCATGGCGGAACAATGCGCGGTCATCGGCGTCGGGCAGACGCACCACAAGAAGAAGCGGGCCGACGTGTCCATCCCGGGACT
>JAUZEM010000011.1 GCA_030839005.1 Actinomycetota bacterium
GGCCACTCGAGCGCCACCGGCCCGTTCCGGCGAGCGGCCGAGAGAAGGGGATAGGGATCGTCGACGCTGCCGAGCTGGATCGTGTCCGGCAACTCGAACGGGTCGAAACTCGTAGCTCCGGTACCCATCGAGACCACTCCTCAACTCGCCCGTGCGACGGATGCGAGCGCACGCTCGACGCGGCACCAGCCGTGGCGGCCGGCCCGCGGACTCCGGACCGGTTCGGTGGGCTCGCCGGAACGGGCCTCCAGAGCCCGCAAGCGATCTTCCCAGTCGAGACGTCCCGCGAGCCACGCAAGTGCGTCCGCCCGTGTTGCGGCTACCCTGAAGCTCGTGAGATTCCGGGTCGTAGAATGCATACCCGAGAGTATTCGCCGTAACGACGGGTACGTCAAGGGGGTTTCGCGGTGACTTTCGAGCCCCTCACCCCCGAGCGTCGACGAGCCATGACCCGCCAACACCTGCTCGACGCCGCCGCCATCGTGTTCGCCCGCGACGGCTTCCACGGGTCCACTCTCGACGAGGTCGCCTCGACCGCCGGCTTCAGCAAGGGCGCCGTGTACTCCAACTTCAAAAGCAAGGATGACCTGTTCCTAGAGCTCTTCCACGAACGCATCGATCGTCAGTTCGCGGTCGTGGGCGAAGCGTTGGAGACCGGCTCACACGACCAGGCGGAGCAGTTCCCGCGCATCCTGCAAATCTTGCGAAGCGGCACCTCCCCCTGGGATGACAGCTTCGTCACGCTCTGGCTCGAGTTCATCCTGTACGCCAGGCGCAATCCGGACGCACAGAAGAAACTGGCCGCCAGTGCGCAACGCGCACGCGTCCAAGTGCAAGCGCTGATCGAACACGAATACCGAGCTGTCGGTGTGTCCCCGAAATACCCCACCGCGGATCTGGCCGAGATCGGGCTGGCGCTCTTCAACGGCCTCGGCATCGATCGCCTCGTCGATCCGTCCGCCGTCACGGATCACTTGCTCGACACCACCCTGTCGTTCCTGTTCGACGCGATGGGCGTGGATCGGCAAGACGAGGCAACATGACTGCGTAGTCGTCTTCGGCGGGGGTTTCGGTAACCGACACGGCGGAAGTC
Organism: Actinomycetota bacterium; assembly: GCA_030839005.1. Lineage (GTDB taxonomy): Bacteria > Actinomycetota > Acidimicrobiia > IMCC26256 > PALSA-610 > PALSA-610. The sequence continues at coordinate 1,094 of JAUZEM010000011.1, forward strand.
GACGTCGATCACGGGGTCCCTCAACGTTGAGATGAGTCGCCGGGATCAGCCGGTGAAGGGCGGTGTGAGCGGCGCGTTCAGCCCGTTGGTGGAGTAGCGGGGAGCGAGCCGGCTGCCTGCCGCGACCGGGAACGGGAATCCAAGGACAGCGAGGCGGCCCTGCACGCGGTTTTCGGCCGGGCAGTTCTGCACACATGCGGTCGGCGGGTTCGCGACTTCGGTGGCGTCCGCGCCTGTGACCATGCCCATGCGCCCGCCGCTGGCGACATCCCAGATGGTCATGCCGCCGCAGTGGTCCTTGGTCTCGCTCAACCCAAGTGTGTCTGTGAAGTCAGGCCCGCACTCCGCCTGCGGGATGCGGGTGGCGACCTGCGCGCTGTCCCGAACGACGAACCTCGCGGAGAGACCATTGGCGATGTTCACTCGTGGGGTAACGCGCACGCAGTAGGTGCTCGGTGGGCCGGTCGTGGGGTTCTGGCAGTCGGCGCCGAGGAACTGGCCGAGCTTCGCCCGGAATTTCGCGTTGTCGAAGTAGAAGGCTGTGCCTGGCGCGGCTGTATCGGCGCCGGCGAGCCGGTGAATGATCCGTGTGCGGGCGTTGTCCCCCCTCGCCGGCTCCATCTGGAAGATCCCGCCTTGGGCGCAGTCCTTCGCCTGGATCTTCATGCTCAGACCGCCGGTGCCAGTGCGGGACAGGAGGATGTCGGAGTCACGGACGTTGAGCGTGATGCCACCTGTCAGCACGAGCCCACGGTGGTCCGGGATCTTGCTCTGGTACACCGGGGTGAAGCGACCGCCCGTGATGTCCTTGTCGTTGGCGGCACCGGTGAAGGCGTAGTTGAAGATGGCGAAGTCCGACGGACGAACGTCGAACTGGGTGTAGATGCCCTGCACGTGGAAGGTGCCGCTCGGAGCCGGCACAGTCCCGTCGAATGGGGTACTGCCGCTCTTACCGAGCACCTGGTAATTCCCGCAACTGCCCGACTTGGAAGCGTGTGCGCTCTGGGCGCCGACGCCGCCGAGGAGCGTCGCGAGAAGTACCACCGTGCTGCCGATGGCTGTGCGGGTGTGAAGCCGCTTCATGTCGTCCTCCGTAATGAGTCGGCACGACTGATGTCCGCTTGGTCGTCGCGGGTCGCCGTCAGAGCCTCGGGGAGGACCGGTACGAGCCGCCATTGGACGTTGGTCGTAGGACGTCACCCGCCGGGCGTGCTATTTGTGAGAAGCAGCGGCCGGGACTGGCCGATCCCTTGCGAGCGCGGCGCAAATGTGGCCGAGGTTCGCTCACCTCACTGGCGGCAGCCGTACGAGATTGTGTGAGGGCAGCGGACCACTGCCGATGAAGCCGATCGTCGTCGTAGCGCTGCGGACATCGTCGTTCGCGCGGGCGTCGTCGCATCCGCCACCGCGCAGTGCGAATGGCCAGTCGACAACGATCGGGCGCTCACCCGACTTCGGTACGAAGCGAGTGCTTGGTAGCGACCTATTCAGAAGCCGTTCTGGTGCATGATCGGGAGCAGGATGTCTCTGTCGGCGTTCATTCCGGCCTGGTTGGGATGGACGGGATAGGTCGGCGGGACAGGCGCGAGCGG
>JAUZEM010000021.1 GCA_030839005.1 Actinomycetota bacterium
CGACTACAACCGCGCCGGCGTGCCCTTGCTGGAGATCGTGTCCGAGCCCGACATCCGTTCGCCCGAGCAGGCGAAGCGCTACGTCGAGGAGCTGCGAGCGACGCTGCTGGCGGTGGGTGTGTCCGACGTGAAGATGGAAGAAGGCTCGCTGCGCATCGACGCGAACGTGTCGGTGCGGGTGCCGGGTGCGACCGAGTTCGGGACGCGCGCCGAGATCAAGAACCTGAACTCGCTGCGTTCGCTGTTGCGCGCGATCGACTACGAGGCCGAACGGCAGTGGGCGTTGACGCAGGCGGGCGAGAAGGTCGTGCAGGAGACGCGGCACTGGGACGAGGCGGACGGCCGGACGATCTCTGGTCGCTCCAAGGAAGAGGCGCACGACTACCGGTATTTCCCGGAGCCCGATCTCGTGCCGGTCGAGCCGACGCGGGAGATGCGCGATCGGGTGCGCACGTCCATGCCCGAGCTGCCGGCGGCGCGGCGGGCGCGCTATGCGGAGCAGTGGGGGATCGGGGCGGAGGACGCGCGGATCCTGGTCGAGGTGCCAGGTCTCGCCGACTATGCGGAGCGCGCGGTCGCCGCGTTGCGCGACGGCGATGGTGGGTCGGCGAAGGACGTCGTCAACTGGGTGCGCCAGGAAGTGTTGGCGTACCTCAACGAGAGCGGACTTTCACCGGCAGTGCTGGCGCCCGAGATGCTCGCCGAGCTCGTCGGGTTGGTCGCTTCGGGAACGATCTCGCGCCAGCAGGCCAGGGACGTGCTCGACGAATCGTTGCGCGAGGAGAAGTGGCCGCGCACCATTGTCGAAACGCGCGACATCGCCCAGGTCAGCGACGAAGCGGCGATCGCCGACGTCGTCGACCGGGTGCTGGTTGCGAATCCGGGCGTCGCCGAGGAGTACCGCGCTGGCGACGAAGGTGCCAGGAAGAAGAAGTGGGGATTCCTGATGGGTCAGGTCATGCGCGAGCTGAAGGGCCAGGGCAACGCGCAGGTGATCAACCGGATTCTCGAACGGCGCCTCGCGGACGATTAGCGCGCGAGCGGTTCATACGATCTATGCGAAGGTTCATGGGTCGATCAATGCCCTCTGCGGACCCTTGAGTGGGGCTTTACCCGGATCAGTTGCGGCGGTATTCGTCGGGTGGGCCGTCGCCGGTCGAGGGGGATCGCGGGCCGGTCGGTGTCGAGACGACGATCCCGCGTAGGTGCGCCGCGCTGATGCCCAGCGCCGCGCTGAGCGTCTCGAGCACATGCATCTCCGACGACGAGAGTGGACCGTCGGCGAGACCGACGCGCGCGACCTGTTCGATGAATGTCTCTTTTCCCTGTGGGTTCAGGCCCTGGGCCAACGGCGTGAGATATTCGCCGAGCTGCGACGCGTCGACCGCCGCGAGATCGTTGAAAAGCCAAGTCTCGTCGTAGTTCTCGTCGCCGGTCGTGCGGGCGGCGTCGACCGCGGCGAGTCGCGCCGCATCGTTCGTTTCGTCTCCGGCTTCCAGCATCGACATCGAGGCGACTCGCATTGCACCGCGCAGGCTCTCGCTGAACGACGCCGAAGTGGGCGTATTCAAGACCTCGGACTGGAACCGCGCCCCGCAGGTCGAGCACTTCACCTGCTCGCCGAGCGCCTTTCCGGCCGGGAACAGCGGGATGAAGAACAGCGTGAACCAGCGGCGGATCTGTTGCAGAACGTACGAGCGGTCGGCGCCACAGCGCGAACAGAAGAACTCGCCGGTCGAGACTGTCTTCGCGCGGGCTTTGAAGCCCCAGATGAGAATCATGGGGCCGACCGTACTACTCGACCTGGTGAGCTCGGGCGGCAAGAGCGAGACTGTCGACGTGACCGATGACGCGCCGGCGGTCCGCGAGTTCACGCGTGAGCTCGCCGATGCGCTCGTGCAGGTCGCGGTGGGCGCCATCGTCGGCGTGTACCTGCATGGTTCGGCGGTGTTGGGCGACTGGACCGCGCCGGCCAGTGACGTCGACGTGCTCGTCGTCGTCGAAGATGGCGTGTCGTCGATCGTTGCCGAGCGGCTAGCCAAGGCGTTGCGCCCCGATCGTGAATGTCCGGGTGCCGGGCTCGAACTCTCGGTGGTGGAGGCGGGTGCCGCATCCGCGCCGACCGCGCCGTGGCCGTTCGTACTCCACGCAGCAACCACTCACAAGGATCGAAGGATCGTGTGGGGAACATCGGGACCTGGCGACGCCGACCTGATCCTGCACTACGCCGTCGCGCGCGATCACGGTTGGACGGCGTACGGCCCGGAGCCCCACTTGGTCGTCGGCGCAATCCCGCAAGGCGTCGTCGCGAGCCAGCTTGCCCGGGAACTTCGTTGGGCCGTCGAGCATGCCGGCGCGTCGTACGCGATCCTGAACGCGTGTCGCGCCTTGCGTTATCGCGAGGAGCGGACGCTGTGCTCCAAGACGGATGGCGGCAACTGGGCGCGTGCTCGTGGCTTCCAACCCGCGCTCGTGCAAGCTGCGCTCGACGATCGCCGCCTCGGCGTGTCGTCACCGATCACCGAGGCCGTCGCCGAGTGGGTACTCGCCGTCGCCGCAGAACTCTCTTGACCGGGTTTGCTATTTCCGCGTGTCAGGGAAGCCTTCGAGCACCCGCGCGACGCGCTCGCGTCCAAGCTTGTCGGGCGTGTCGAACGAGACGCGTTGGACGATGTCTCCGTAACGTTCGTGAAGTCGCGGCCCGATCTCTTCCGGGGTCCCCGACACGCTGAAGGTATCGACGATCTCGTCGGTGATCATCGACGCCATCGTCGCCCAATCGCCGGTCTTCGACAGTCGGTTGAGGTCTGATTGCAGCTCGCCCCAACCGTGCGTGTCGAGCACCACCTTGTATGCAGGCGTCGAGCCGTAGAACGCGAGCCGCGCGCGCATCGCGTCACGACCGCGCGCGAGCTCCTCGTCCGACTCCGCGACGATCACCATCGCCGGGAAGGCGATCTCGAGCTGCGAACGGCTCCGGCCACTCTTGCCCAGTCCTCGTTCCAACGCCGGCACCGTGGTCTCGCGCATGAACTTCTCGGTCGAGAACGGGTGGATCATGAAACCGTCGGCGACCTCGCCGGCGACCTCGGTCATGCGGGGCCCGACGCCTCCGAGAAAGATGCGCGGCACACCGAAGGGGTTCGGGCCCGGGTCGAAGAACGGCGTCATGAGCGTGTGTGTGTAGAAGTCGCCGTGGAAGTCGAGCTTGGTGCCTTCGTGCCAGCGCGCCCAGATCGAGCGTACGGCGAGCACCAGCTCGCGCATCCGCTCGACGGGTTTCGACCACTCCATGGAGAACCGCTTCTCGATGTGGGGCTTGATCTGCGTGCCGAGCCCGAGGTTGAAGCGGCCTCGAGACGCGAGCTGCAGGTCGTACGCGGATTGGGCAAGTGTCATCGGATTGCGAGCGAACGCGATCACCACCGCGGTGGTCAGCTGCACGCGTTCGGTGTGCTCGGCCGCGAGCAGGAGCGGGAAGAAGCCGTCGTGCGCGCCTTCGAAGGAGTAGATGCCGGCGTACCCGGCCGCTTCGATGCCACGAGCCGCGTCGGGTACCGCGTGCAGGTCGGTGGTCGTCAATGCTGCGTCGACGAGCATGTGCGATCCCTACCATTGGGCGATGGAGCACTTCGGCCCGGAAACCTACGGCGAGCGGGTCGCCGACGTCTACGACGAGTGGTACAAGCCGGTCGACAGCGCGGCCGAGGTGGCGCTGTTGACCGAGCTCGCACACGGCGGGCGAGCGCTCGAGCTCGGCATCGGCACCGGGCGGGTCGCGCTTGCGCTCGCGGCCAGAGGAGTCGAAGTGCACGGGATCGACGCCTCGCCGGCAATGGTCGAGCGGATGCGCGCGAAACCGGGTGGCGACGCGATCCCCGTCACGATCGGCGACATGGCCGACGTGCCGGTCGCCGGCGAGTTTTCGCTCGTGTTCGTCGTGTTCAACACGTTCTTCCAGCTCTATTCACAGGAGGCGCAGCTGCGTTGCTTCGGCAATGTCGCCGCGCACCTGCAGCCGGGCGGGCGCTTCGTGATCCACGCGTTCGTGCCCGACACTTCGCGCGTCGAAGCAGGCCAGCACCTCGCGGTGAAGGAGGCGTCGCTCGATCGCGTGCGCCTCGACGCGAGCATGTTCGACGGGAACCAGCAACGGCTCGATACCACGCAGGTACGGATCACCGAAGACGGCATCCGCCTCGTACACGCGAAGCTTCGGTTCGCCTGGCCGCCCGAGCTCGACCTCATGGCCCGGCTCGCGGCCCTCACTCTCGAACATCGCTGGGCGACGTTCGATAAGCAGCCGTTCAACGGCGAGAGCGCCTTCCACGTCTCCGTCTATCGCGCATGATCTGGCGGGTCGCGTGGAGGCCCGGGATGCCGGTGACGCCGCCTCCTCCGTGCGTGGCGCTGCTCGCCTGATACAGCCCGGCGATGGGTGTGCGGAAATCGGCGTAGCCGGGCGCGGGACGCATGTGGAACATCTGGTCGGGTGACAGCTCGCCGTGGAAGATGTTCCCGCCGACGAGGCCGTACTCGTGCTCCATCTCGAACGGTCCAATGACCTGCCGGTGGAGGATCGAATCGGTGAAGCCGGGCGCGACCGCGTCGACGCGTGCGATGACCCGATCGGCGTACGCGTCGAGAGCTGCGGTGTCCGGCGTGGTCGCGTAGGTGTGCGGGACCCACTGTGTGAACATCGACACGACGTGCTTGCCCTCGGGTGCGAGCGTCGGGTCGAACACGCTGGGGATGCAGATGTCGGCGAAGGGCAGGGTCGCGGCACGGCCCGCGACCGCGTCCTGGAACGCGCCCTCGATGTCGTCGAGCGACTCGGCGAGCACGATCGTGCCGCCGTGCACCTCGGGGTCGTAGCCGGGCTTCGCGGTGAAGTCGGGCAGTCGATCGACCGCGACGTTCACCTTCACGGTGCCGCTGCGTGAGCGCCAACTCTCGATGCGCTCGACGAAGTCGGTCGGCAGCAGGGCCGGGTCGATGTGCTCGAGGAAGGTGATCTTCGGATGGGTTGCGGCCACGACGACGTCCGCGTGAATCTCCTCGCCCGATTCGAGCGTCACTCCTCCTACCCGCCCGTCGCGAGCCTCGATGCGCGCGACGGGCGCGTCGGTGCGCACGGTCGCGCCATTGGCGATCGCGGCGTCGCGCAAGGCCCGGCTCACCGCACCCATGCCGCCCTCCGGGAAGCCCCACGAGCCGAGCTGGCCTTCGCCGACGTCGCCGATCTTGTGATGGGCCATCACGTAGGCGGTCCCCGCCGACCGGGGTCCGGCCCACGTGCCGATCACGCCACTCACCGCGAGCACGCCCTGCATCTGCGGTGACGTGAAGTACTCGTCGAGCAGGTCGGCGATGCTCATCGTGAACAGGCGCGTGACGTCGGCCGTGCCGTCGATGCCGAGCCGGCGCAATCGCCACGCGAGCCGCAACTGGTCGACGAGGTCACTCGGTCGGCGCGACCCGACGCGCGGCGGGATCGTTGTCAGCAACGGACCGAGCACGTCGGCGAGGCGGCCGAGCCAAGAATCCCAACGTTCGTACGCGTCCGCATCCGCCTTCGAGAACTGTGAAATTTGTTCGCGGCGGCGTCCCGGATCGTCGGGGAGCTGCAGCGCGCCACCGTCGCGATACGGCGCGAAATAACCCTGCTGCGGATACACCTTGTAGCCGTGGCGCGCGAGCTCCAGCTCTTGGACGATCGTCGGAGGCATGAGGCTGACGACGTACGAGAGCGCGGTCACGTTGAACTCCGGCCCCCACGGCTGTTCCGTCGTCGCCGCCCCGCCGACCTGCGATCGTCTTTCGAGCACCGTGACGCGCGCCCCGCGCCGCGCGAGGAGGCCGGCCGCGACCAGCCCGTTGTGTCCACCTCCCACGACGACGACATCGAACCCGTCGGAGCTCATCGCGCGATCCGCCCGAGCAGTGGGCGCCAGCTGTCGAGGGGGAGGGGCCGCGCGCCCGGGTCTTTCGCGTACTCGTCGGCGCGTCGGAGTGCGAGGATCGCGGCGAGGTCGGCCTCCGACGCGAGCGCCGCGATGCCGGACGCGTCGAGCCCGTCGCCCTGCAGCTCCAATGTTTCGATGCTGCGCGGGCTGAGCCGGGCACGGTAGGCGGGATCGGTGGCGACCAGATAGCGCTTGGCGTCGACGTGCGCACCGACGAGCCGCGCGACGCGCGGGCCCAGAAGCGGCTCGACCAGTTCGGCTCCCCGGTGCGCGTGGTCGTGATGGTCGTGCGGGAAGGCGATGTCGGCGATGTCGTGCACGAGCCCCGCTACGGCCAGCTCCACATCATCGGGATGGGACGCTCGCAGGTCGGCACCGCACTGGAGCGCGTGCGCGAGACCGTCGACATCGGGTTCGTCGTGCACGCCGGCGCCCCGCGCGAGGAGCGCCATGAGCTCGTCGACGGATGCGGGCGGAGTCACCTTCCCATTGTGACGTGCCGATCAGGTCCACGGCCAAGGTTCGGACACAGTGGCGACGCTACCCTTGCGCACCATGACCGACATGAAGCCGCGCAGTCACGAGGTCACCGACGGCATGGAGCGCGCGCCCGCCCGGGCGATGCTGCGCGCCGTCGGCATGACCGACGCCGACTGGGGCAAGGCGCAGGTCGGCGTGGCGTCGAGCTGGAACGAGGTCACGCCCTGCAATATGCCGCTCGACCGGCTCGCCAAGCGGGCGAAACAGGGAGTGCGCGATGCGGGCGGCTTCCCGCTCGAGTTCATGACCATCGCGATTTCCGATGGCATCTCGATGGGACACGAAGGGATGCGCGGCTCCCTCGTGTCGCGCGAGATCATCGCCGACTCCGTCGAGTGCATGATGCACTCCGAGCGGTTCGACGCACTGGTGACGCTCGCCGGCTGCGACAAGAGCCTGCCCGGCATGTTGATGGCCGCGGCGCGCGTCAACCTGCCGTCGGCGTTCCTCTACGGCGGTTCGATCCTGCCCGGCCACTACAAGGACCGGGCGCTCGACGTCGTCTCCGTGTTCGAAGCGGTCGGCGCGTGCGCGGCGGGCACGATCACCGAGAACGAGCTCGGTGAGATCGAGCGGCGCGCGTGCCCGACCGAAGGGTCGTGCGCGGGCATGTTCACCGCGAACACGATGTCGTCGATCGCCGAAGCAATCGGAATGGCGCTGCCGGGCTCGGCGTCGCCGCCCGCGGTCGACCGGCGGCGCGACGACTACGCGTACGAGTCCGGGCGCGCGGTCATGCATCTGCTCGAGCTCGACCTTCGGCCGCGCCAGATCATGACCAAAGAAGCGTTCGAGAACGCGATCGCGATCACGATGGCGCTCGGTGGATCGACCAACGCAGTCCTCCATCTGCTCGCCATCGCGCACGAGGCGCGCGTCGAGCTCGAGCTCGACGACTTCAATCGCGTCGGCGCGCGCGTTCCTCACCTCGCCGACATGAAGCCACACGGCAAGTACCACATGGCCGACCTCGATCGCGTCGGAGGGGTGCAGGTCGTGATGAAGATGCTGCTCGACGGCGGCCTCCTGCACGGCGACTGCCTCACCGTCACCGGGAAGACCATCGCCGAGAACCTCGACGACCTCGCGCCGCCCGCACCCGACGGCGACGTCGTCCACCCGCTCTCGAAGCCGGTGCACGTGCAGGGCGGCATCGCCGTGCTCGGGGGGTCTCTCGCGCCGAAGGGTGCGGTCGTGAAGGTCGCGGGCCTCGATCAGATGCGCTTCGAGGGCCGCGCGCGCGTGTTCGACGGCGAAGACCTCGCGATGGCCGCGATCCTCGCCGGGCTGATCGAGCCCGGCGACGTCGTCGTGATCCGCTACGAAGGCCCCAAGGGGGGTCCCGGAATGCGCGAGATGCTCGCGGTCACCGGCGCGATGAAGGGCGCCGGTCGCGGTGCCGACTGCGCCCTCGTCACCGACGGTCGCTTCTCGGGTGGGACGCACGGCTTCTGCGTCGGTCACGTGGCCCCGGAAGGGGTCGACGGCGGCCCGATCGCGTTCATCGCCGAGGGCGACCGGATCGTGATCGACGCCGGCGCCCACACAATGGACCTCCTCGTAGACGACGCGGAGCTGGCACGGCGCCGGGCGAACTGGAAGCTGCCGGAGCCGCGCTACACCAGCGGCTTCCTCGCCAAGTACGCGCGTCTCGCGCAGGGTGCCGAGACGGGCGCGATCACGAACATCTGACCGACGTTCGCGCGCCGTGCCCGAGATTCTCGAAGTCGAAGCCGCGCGCAAGGTGCTCGACGCTCGTGCAATCGACCGCGAGATCGCGAAGGTGCACGCGCCGGATACCTGGTTCCTGAAACGCGGGACGACCGCCGCCGCGCTGCGGCACGCGCTCGTCGGCAACGCCTTCACTGCGGCGCGCCGGCGCGGCAAGCAGATCGTGCTCGACACCCGCGATCCCGACGTCCGCATCGGAGTGCATCTGGGGATGAGTGGTCGCGTGCTCGTCGACGACGAGGAAGCAGGCGATCCGCTGGTCTACGCGAGCAATCGGCGCATGCCGCGCTGGCACCGCTTCGGTGTCCGCTTCGCCGACGGCGGCGACTTCATGGTGCGTGACCCACGCCGGCTCGGTGCCGTCGAGCTCGATCCCGACGAGAGCCGCCTCGGGCCCGATGCGATGACCCTTTCGCTCGCCGAGCTCGACCGGGCGCTGGACCTGCGAACCGCGCCGGTCAAGGCCGTGCTCATGGATCAGCACCGCGTTGCCGGTCTCGGCAATCTGCTCACCGACGAGGTGCTGTGGCGCGCGGGCATCGATCCCGCCCGGTCCGCCTCGACGGTCGACACCGATGAGCGGCGCGTGCTGCACAAGGCGATCCGCACCACGCTGCGGACGCTCGATCGCCGCGGCGGCTCGCACACCGGTGACATGCCCCGCACGCTCGACCGCCCGTGTCCGCGCGACGGTTCGATGCTTCGGCGTGGCAAGGTCGGCGGCCGCACGACCTACTGGTGCCCGCGGCATCAGCACTGAGCTCGGGTACGGATTGGCGACGGCCTTGCACCCACCACCGCAATCTGGTGTTAGGATCGCTGCGATGTTCGCCTCCTACCTCGTCGTAGTAGTTACGTAGCGCCCGGCCCGCCCTCGCGCGCCGAGCGCTACCTCGCCCCTCGCAGCCGCGAGGGGTTTTTCATGCCCGGAATCGTCCGATCGGGGTGGGAAGTGCACCGAAGGACCCCGCCGCAGGCCCCTGTCCGCAGGGAGCGGGTGGGAAAAGAGAGGAAACCATGAAGCTGACCGGAGCCCAGGCCCTCATCAAGAGCCTCGAGATGGAGCAGGTGGAGGTCATGTTCGGCCTCCCCGGTGGAGCGATCCTCCCCGTCTACGACCCGCTCATCGACTCGTCGATCCGCCACATTCTCGTCCGCCACGAACAGGGTGCGGGCCACATGGCGAGCGGATACGCGCACGCGACCGGCCGCCCCGGCGTCGCGATGGTGACGAGCGGCCCGGCCGCGACCAACATCGTCACGCCACTGTGCGACGCGTACATGGACTCCGTGCCGATCGTCGTCATCACCGGTCAGGTCGCGTATTCGGTGATCGGAACCGACGCGTTCCAGGAGGCCGACACCGTCGGCATCACGATGCCCGTCACGAAGCACAACTGGCTGATCAGTGACGCGCAGGACATTCCGCGCGTCGTGCGGGAGGCGTTCCATGTGGCGACGACCGGGCGGCCCGGCCCGGTGCTCATCGATCTCCCGAAGGACGTTGCCAACGCCCCGATGGAGTGGTACTGGCCGGAGAAGGTCGACCTTCCGGGCTACAAGCCGAACGTGAAAGGTCACCCGCGGCAGATCAAGGACGCGGCCCGCCTGATCAACGAGGCGCGGCGGCCGGTCATCTACGCGGGCGGCGGCATCATGAATGCGGGTGCGTCGCGAGCGCTGCGCGAGCTCGTCGACTTGACCGGTATTCCGGCCGTAACGACGCTGATGGGCCGGGGCGCGCTTCCCGACGAGCATCCGCTGTGCCTCGGCATGCCGGGCATGCACGGCAACTACACCGCGGTGACGTCGATGCAGAAGGCCGACCTCCTGGTGACACTGGGCGCGCGTTTCGACGACCGGGTGACCGGCAAGGTCGCGACGTTCGCGCCGGAGGCCAAGGTCATCCACGTCGACATCGACCCCGCCGAGCTCGGTAAAGTGCGGTTTGCCGACGTGCCGATCGTGGGCGACGTGCGGGCGGTGATCGAAGAGCTGGTCAAGGCCGTGAAGGCCGAACAGGCGAAGCACGACCCCGCCGACATCGCGCCCTGGATGGCACAGATTCGCGAGTGGCAGGATCGTTACCCGCTGAAGTACACGCAAGAGGAGGGTGGCCCGCTCAAGCCGCAGTTCGTCATCGAGCGCTTGCGCGACAACACGCCCGACGACTGCATCCTCGTCGCGGGAGTCGGCCAGCACCAGATGTGGGCCAGTCAGCTGTGGAAGTTCAAGCATCCGAACACGTGGGTGAACTCCGGCGGGCTCGGCACGATGGGATACGCGGTTCCCGCCGCGGTCGGTGCGAAGGTCGGCCGGCCCGATCGGATGGTGTGGGCCATCGACGGCGACGGCTGTTTCCAGATGACCGCGCAGGAGCTCGTCACCGCATCGGCGGAGCGAATCCCGGTGAAGATCGCGATCCTGAACAACGCGTACCTCGGGATGGTGCGGCAGTGGCAGGAGCTCTTCTACGAGGAGCGCTACAGCGAGGTGTACCTGTCGCCCGACCTGCCCGACTACGTGAAGTGGGCCGAAGCGATGGGATGTGTGGGCATGCGCGTCGACAACGCCGACGACGTCGTGGCCACCATCGAGAAGGCCAACGAGATCGACGATCGGCCGGTCGTGATCGACTTCCGCACCGACTGGCGCGAGAAGGTGTACCCGATGGTTGCCGCCGGTTCCTCGAACGACGACATCATCCTCGGTCCGGAGTTCGGCGAGGGTGGACGATGACCCTGGCCGCAAGTCCGCATCACATCCTCACC